>DATKDW010000035.1 GCA_035512495.1 Acidimicrobiales bacterium | reverse complement strand
GCCCTCGCCCCCCGACCGGCCTGACTACCGCTCGGCCAGCTTGCGCACGTTCTCGAGCGTGCGCTCCATCCCGGTCCGGACCAATGGCGCCCGGATCTGTTCGTAGTTCTCCTTCAGACCGCGGAGCATCTCGTCTTGCGGCTCACCGAAGTCGACTTCGACCTCGTGGGCCACATGTGTCGAGTCCCGGCCAGCCGGCGTCAGGGTGAACCACCACTGCACCCGCCGAGGTTGCTCGGGCATCGTCACCGCCGAGACGATCCAGGAGATGCACTTCGGAGGATCGAACGCCACGATGACCGAGTCGCTGCTCACGTCCATCCCGGTGCCGTCTACCAACTTCACCGTCTCGTCGACGAGCAGACGTGTGCCGAGGCCGATTTCTCCGAGCGGCATCTGCTTCACCACGTTGAGCTCACCGCTTCCCGCCAACTCGACATGCAGCGCAGGATCGCTGACGAGATCGAAGACCACCTTCGGGTCCGCGTTGATCGTCGCTTCGGTTCGATAGGTGAAGTCGAGCACGGCGTGTCCCCCTCGTACGGGCCGGCTGATCCGGCTACTGGGCCAACCGTGGCACCGACGGACTCCGGGTGCATGAAGGTGTGCGACAGATTCTTGTAGGGCTGCGCCAGGGTGGTGGCCCTGATGTGCGGGGTGATGGTGGGGCAGACGCGCTAGTCGAGGGTCGTGAAGCGCTGTCGCCGGCGGGAGCTGTCGTCGACCAGAGCTGCTAGGGCGGCGGCGGCCGGGTGGTCGGCCGCCGCCGCGGCGGCGGCGTCGGCGTCGGCCTCCGAGTACCACAGCACCAGGGTGGCCCAGCCCCCCTCGCCCCTGGCGGTGCTGGCCCGCAGCAACCCGTGCCGGTGGTAGAGGAACGCCGTCCTCGCCCGCTCGTCGACCTCGAGGAAGGTCTCGTCGTCGACGCCGTCGAGGAGACGGAACGTCGTGAGCTCGATCAGCGCCATGGCGGGAGCCGGATGGCTCGGCGGGGCCCCGCCCGGCGGGGCCCCGGGCCGGGCTACTCGGTGATCTCCTTGATCTTCTCGGCGAGCTCGGTGGCGACTGGGTCGGGCGCCGACTGCTGCATGGCCATGAGCTTCGTCATGTCGCCCTGGACCTTGATCTTGCCGGCCATGAAGGCCTGCATGCCCGCCTGGGGGTTCTGGTCGACGAAGATCGCCTTGGCCGTCTCGTAGTCGATGGTGACGGTGAGCTCGGCGTCGTCGATGTGGCCGAGCTCCATCTCCATGTCGCCCGAGCTGGAGTCCATGTGGGCGTTGACGACGCCCTCACCGAAGGGGACGTCGGTGATGACCTGGTTCATCTTGATCTTGTGGGCGGCGGGGGAGGTCTTGCCGCGGTACTCCTCGCGGAGCTGCTTGGCAGCCTCCATCCACTCGTCGCTCAGGAAGGGGTAGGTGGCCATGATGGTGCTCCGTTCGTCGGGGTCTGGGCGGTTCGTCCGCGTCCGAGGGCAAGGTAGTGGCCCGCCGGGAGCGGTGGGTACGCGAGCTCAGGCGTTGGCGGTGAGCCCCCGTGAGGCGGCGGCGGCCAGCTCGGAGTCGAGGGCCACGGTGCTGTCGACCGCGACGGCCCGGACCACGTATCGCCCGACGAAGGCCGCCAGCTCCGCCGGTTCGATGGTGATGCGACCGGTGCGGTGGAAGTGGGTGTAGTAGGCGACGGTGCCGATGATCCCGTAGGCCAGCAAGGTGGCGTCGTCGTCCCGGGCCAGGCCGGCGTCGATGGCCGCCTGCACCATCCGAGCCGTGTCGGCCACGTGCACGTCACCACCGGTGCGCAGGATCGAGGCCATCTGGCGGTCCATCCCCTCGGCCCGCACCAGGGCGTAGAGCTTGGCGTTCTCGATCATGAACTGCACCGACGCTTCGGTGGCCTGGCGGAGCTGTTCGAGGGGGTCGGCGTTGCGGTCGACGGCGTCGCCCTGGGTCTTGCGGAGGCTGTGGCGGGTGGTGCTCACCAGCTCCCGGAAGAGGGCCTCTTTGTTCTCGAAGTACCAGTAGAAGAGGCCCTTGGCCACTCCGGCGGCCCGCACGATGTCGAGGACGCGCGTCTCGGCATAACCTCGCTCCGCGAACAGCTCGGCTGCGCAGTCGAGCAACTGCTGCTTGCGCTCCCGCCCCTGCGCCGTCAACCGGCGTCCGTCGTCCACGGGAGAAGCCTGACCGACCTTGACCGCCCGGTCAATGACAGATCTGTCAGATACGCTTCGGGCATGGCTGCGAGCAACCGGCTCACCCGCATCGAGGAGCGCGCCCGCAACCCAAAGTGGAAGGTGGCGCCGTTCCGCATCGAGATGTCGGAGTGCATCAACTGCGACACCTGCATCCGCTGGTGCCCGGACCAGTTCGGGGCCATCTTCAACCACGGCATCGACGTCATCATCGTCCCCGAGCTGTGCTCGGGCTGTGGCAAGTGCGTCGACCCCTGCCCGGTCGACTGCATCTACCCCGACCCCGAGTGGTCTGCCCCACCGGAGGACTGGTGGGAGGAGCCCCTCGGGGCCGACGACCCCTACGTCTGATCCGTCCGGACGGCCCCGGGCCGATCAGCGGCCGATCCGGGACCAGCGCTGGGGCATGCGTGCTCGCGGCTCCGGCCTCGCCGTCGCGGGGCGGTACGGTCTGGTCATGACCGAGCAGCGTGACCTCATCCCCGGCGCCGAGCCCGTGTCTGTCGCGGGCGGGCCCGTGGGCGTCCTGGTGCTCCACGGCTTCACCGGCAACCCGGGTTCGGTGCGGCCGCTGGCCGATGCCATGGTCGCCGCCGGCTTCACCGTCGAGATGCCCCTGCTGCCCGGGCACGGCACCGTGGTCGAGGACATGGTCCCCACCCGCTTCACCGACTGGGCGGCGGCCGCCGAGGCCTCCTACCTCGACCTGGCCGGCCGCGTCGACGCCGTGGTCGTGGCCGGGCTCTCGATGGGCGGGACCCTCACGTGCTGGCTGGCTGGCCACCACCCCGAGATCGCCGGGATCGTCTGCATCAACGCCGCCGTGCTGCCGAGCGAGCCCGAGGTGCTCGAGATGGTGCGGCTCATGATCGACGGCGGCGAGACCATCTCGCCCGGGATCGGGTCCGACATCGCGGATCCTGACGTGGTGGAGCGGGCTTACGACGGGTCGCCCCTCGAGCCGGCCCTCTCGCTGTTCGAGGCCGTCGACGAGCTCCAGGAGCGCCTGCCGGCGATCGTCTGCCCGGTCCTGATCATGACCAGCCGGCAGGACCACGTCGTGAACCCGGCGGCGAGCGACCACCTCGCCGCGACCGTGTCCGGTCCTGTCGAGCGGGTGATCCTCGAGCGCAGCTACCACGTGGCCACCCTCGACCATGACAAGGAGCTCATCAATCGCTCGGCTGTCGACTTCGTCACCAAGGTGACCGCCTAGCCCGCACCTCCCGCCTCCGCGGGTGGCGGACATTGCCCGGTTCGACATAGGTTCGCCAGCAGGGGGTACTCCATGGGCATGGAGAGGGGCGGTGTGGTGGAGCTCGCGTTCGGGGTCCCCGCCGACCTCGCCGCGCTGGAGGCCGTCCGCCGGAGGCTGGTCGACGTGGCCCACCGACTCGGCGCCTCGGTCGACGACGAGCACCTGTCGCTGCTGGCCACCGAGCTGATGGTGAACGCCATGGAACACGGGCTTCCGCCCGTGGCGGTCCGTGTCCGCTGGGACGGCCACCGGTTGCGGGTGGAGGTGGAGGACGCGTGCTGCCGGGCACCGGAGCTGAGGTGCCCGGCCCCTCACGACGTCGGGGGGCGGGGGTTGTGGCTCATCGACCAGATGGCCTCGGCCTGGGGCGTGACGCTGGCGCCGTCCTGCAAGGTGGTGTGGTTCGAGCTGGCCGGTGATGACGAGGCGGACACGGCTCCGGACGCCACCGACCGCTGACGGTCCCACCGCTGCCGGTCGCCCTTGCCGCGGCCCGTACCATGCCCCCATGGCATCGCTGACCCGTGACGACGTCGCCCATGTGGCCGCCCTCGCACGCCTGGAGCTGACCGAGGAGGAGCTCGACACGTTCACCGGCCAGCTGGCGAAGGTGCTCGACCACGCCGCCGACGTCGAGGCCCTCGACACCGAGGGGGTCCCTCCGACCTCGCACCCGCTGCCGCTGCGCAACGTGCTGCGGGCCGACGAGCCCAGGCCGAGCCTCGAGCGCGACGAGGTCCTCGCCGCCGCGCCGTCGGTGGAGGACCAACGCTTCCGCGTCCCGCCGGTGCTCGGCGAGGCGCCCTGATGTCCGACGCCACCGTCCTGTCCGCCCTCGAGGTGGCCCGAAGCGTCCGCGCGGGCGAGCGCACGGCCGTGGAGGTCGTCCAGCAGCACCTCGAGGCCATCGCCGGCCGCGAGGGCGACATCCACGCCTTCAACGCCGTGCACGACCGCGACGCACACCTGGCGGCGGAGCACCTCGACCGACGGATCGCCGACGGCGGCGACCCCGGCCCGCTTGCCGGCGTCCCCGTGGCGCTCAAGGACAACCTCTGCACCCGGGGCCTGCCCACCACGTGCTCGTCTCGCATCCTCGAGGGATGGCGGCCGCCGTACGACGCCACCGTCGTCGAGCGCCTGGCCGCCGCCGGGGCGATCGCCATCGGCAAGACCAACCTCGACGAGTTCGCCATGGGCTCGTCCACCGAGAACTCGGCCTTCGGCCCCACCCGCAACCCCCACGACCTGTCGCGGGTGCCGGGTGGCTCCAGTGGCGGCAGCGCGGCCGCGGTGGCCGCCGGCTTCGCCCCACTGGCCCTCGGCTCCGACACCGGTGGGTCGATCCGCCAGCCCGCCTCGTTCTGCGGTGTGGTCGGTGTCAAGCCCACCTACGGACTGGTGAGCCGCTACGGCCTCATCGCCTTCGCCAGCAGCCTCGACCAGATCGGGCCGTTCGCCCCCACCGTGGCCGACGCCGCAACCCTCCTCGAGGTCATCGCCGGCCACGACCCGATGGACTCCACGTCGATCGACCAGCCCTCGCCGGAGCTGGTGCGCCACCTCGGCGAGGGCGTTGACGGCCTGCGGGTGGGGGTGGTGCGAGAGCTGATGGGCGAGGGCATCGAGCCTGATGTGCGGGCCCGGGTGACCGCTGCGGCCGAGGCTCTCGCCGCCGCCGGGGCGACCGTCGAGGAGACCTCGGTCCCCGCCGTCTCCCTCGGGGTCTCGGCCTATTACCTGATCGCGCCGGCCGAGGCCTCCAGCAACCTCGCCCGCTACGACGGCGTGCGCTACGGGCTGCGCGTCGACGCCCCCACGACCCCGGCGATGAACCTGGCCACCCGCACCGCGGGGTTCGGCGACGAGGTGAAGCGCCGCATCATGCTCGGCACCTTCGCCCTCTCGGCCGGTTACTACGACGCCTACTACGGCAAGGCCCAGCAGGTCCGCACGCTGATCATCCGCGACTTCACCGCCGCCTACGACTCGTTCGACCTCCTGCTGGCGCCCACCACGCCCAGCACCGCCTTCCCCTTCGGCGCCAAGACCGACGACCCGCTCGCCATGTACCTGTCCGACGTCTGCACCATCCCGTCGAACCTGTCGGGTGACCCGGCCATGAGCGTCCCGTTCGGGTCCGGGGCCGATGGCCTCCCCGTCGGCGTGCAGCTGCTCGCCCCCGCCCTGCAGGAGGTCACCATGTTCCGCGCCGCCGCCGTCCTCGAAGACGCCATGGCCGGGGAGGTGGGCGCGTGAGCGCCACCGAGACGGCGTCGTCGGCGGCGGCCGGCGCGCTGGCCGGGTGGGAGGTCGTGATCGGCCTCGAGGTCCACTGCGAGCTCGCGACGGCCACCAAGCTGTTCTGCGGCTGCCGCAACGCCTTCGGCGACGAGCCCAACACCAACGTGTGCCCGGTGTGCCTCGGGTTGCCCGGCTCGCTTCCGGTGCTGAACCGCCAGGCCGTCGAGCTGGCCATGCGCCTCGGCCTGGCCCTGCACTGCACCGTCGCGCCGAGCACGTTCGCGCGGAAGAACTACTTCTATCCCGACATGCCGAAGGACTACCAGATCAGCCAGTACGACCAGCCCATCAACGTCGACGGCTGGCTCGAGCTGCCGAGCGGGACCCGTGCGGGCATCGAACGGGCCCATCTCGAGGAGGACACCGGCAAGTCCACCCACGTGGGTGGGGGCGGCCGCATCACCGACGCCGTGCACTCGCTGGTGGACTACAACCGTGCCGGCGTGCCCCTCGTCGAGATCGTCGGTCGGCCCGACCTGCGCGGCGCCGAGGACGCTCGGGCGTTCGTCAACGAGCTGCGGGCCGTGCTCCTCGCCGCCGGGGCCTCCGACGCCAAGATGGAGGAGGGCTCCATGCGCGTCGACGCCAACGTGTCGGTGCGCCGGGTCGGTGACGACGTGCTCGGCAACCGCTGCGAGATCAAGAACCTCAACTCGACCCGGTCACTCGGCCGGGCCATCGAGTACGAGGCGCGGCGGCAGGTCGACCTCCTGGGGTCCGGCGAGCGGGTCGTGCAGGAGACCCGCCACTGGGACGAGGCCGACGGGCGCACCCACACCATGCGCTCGAAGGAGGAGGCCTACGACTACCGCTACTTCCCCGAGCCCGATCTCGTCCCCCTCGACCCCGACGACGCCTGGATCGAGGCGGCGCGCGCCGCCCTCCCGCCGATGCCGGCCGACCGTCGCGCCGCGCTGATCGACGTGACCGGGGCCGGAGCCGAGTCGGCGGCGGCCGTCGTCGACCGGGGCCTCGACGGCCTCGTGGTCGCCGCCCTGGCTGCCGGCGGCGACGCTGCCCGCCTCCTCACCCATGCCGAGCACAACCTGGCGGGCGTGGCATCCGACGCCCTCGACCCGAACCGTCTCGCCGACCTGAGCCGGATGGAGCGCGACGGCGCCCTCACCGCCACCCAGGCCAAGACGGTGCTGGCCGAGATGGTCGAGACCGGTGGCGCCCCCGCCGCCATCGCCGAGTCCCACGGCTTCGAGGCCATGGGTGCCGATGCGTTGGTCTCGGTCGTCGATGAGGTCGTCGCCACCAACCCCGACGCCTGGGCCAGCTACCGCGCCGGCGACGCCAAGGTGGCCGGGTTCTTCGTGGGCCAGGTCATGAAGGCCACCAAGGGCCAGGCCGACGGCAAGGCCGTCACCGCCCTCCTCCGGGCCAAGGCCGACGCCGAGGCCTGACGCTCCGGTCCTGTTTGGGCGGTGACCGTGGTCGCTCCGGCCACCGAAATCACCGCACAGACGTGGGACGGCGCGAGCAGACTGGGGGGATGGACCTGGAGATGCGCGCCGTCACCGAGGACGAGTTCCCCGCCTACGCCCGCACGGTCGAGGCCGCCTTCGGTGAGGTCGCCAGCGACGAGGAGGTGGCGAAGTGGCGCTCGGTGACGCCATTGGACCGCACCATCGCGGTGGTCGACGAGGGTGAGATCGTGGGCACCGCGGGGGCGTTCTCCTTC
>DATKDW010000034.1 GCA_035512495.1 Acidimicrobiales bacterium | reverse complement strand
GAGCGGGTAGGGCACCCAGTGACGTCAACGGCCCCCGTCCATCGTCCGGCGGCGGATCCGGGCGTGGACGGGGACCGCGGCCGAGCGTAGGGCCGCCGCCGCAGCGGTGCGTGGACCCGCCCGCCGGTAGCGTCGCGACCGTGTGCGGCCGCTTCACCTCGACGACGCCGATCGACGACATCGTCGGGCACTTCGGCGTCGAGGAGGTGCGGGCCGACGACCTCGGCCCCCGCTACAACGTGGCGCCGACCGACCCCGTCTACGCCGTGGTGGAGGTCGACGACCGGCGGCGGCTCGGCGTCATGCGGTGGGGCCTGGTGCCGTCGTGGGCCGACGACCCGAGGATCGGGAGTCGCATGATCAACGCCCGGGCCGAGACCCTCGACACCAAGCCGGCCTTTCGCCGGCTCCTTGCCCGCAGGCGCTGCCTCGTACCGGCCGATGGGTTCTACGAGTGGCGCCCGGCCGTTGGCGGCGGGCGCAAGCAGCCGGTCCACGTCCGGCCACGGGGCGGGGGGCTCCTCGCCCTCGCCGGGCTCTGGGATGTCTGGCGTGGTGAGGGCGGAACGGACCGGTTGGTCAGCTGCACGATCATCACCACCGAGGCGAGTCCCGAGCTCGCCGAGCTGCACGACCGCATGCCGGTGGTGCTCGAGCAGGGGGCCTGGGACGCCTGGCTCGACCCGAGCCACGACGAGCCGGGCGCGCTCGGGGGACTGCTGCGGCCGAGTGGAGGCTTCGAGCAGGTGGAGGTCACCACGGCGGTGAACGACGTGCGCAACGACGGTCCGGAGCTGCTCGCACCCGCGGGGGCCCAGGGCACCGAGTCCTAGACTCCGACCATGGCGACACCCACTGGTGGACCGACCGAGCCCCTCGAGCCGGCCGCCCCGACCGTCGTCGCGGTGGCGGAGGGCGAGAGCCGGATCCTCACGGTCCCCAACGCCATCTCCGTGGTCCGGTTGCTGTGCATCCCGCTGTTCCTCCTCCTCCTGTTCGGTCGTGAGGAGCGCGTCCAGGCGGCGCTGCTGCTCGCCGCGCTCGGCGCCACCGACTGGGTCGACGGCTTCATCGCCCGCCGATGGGACCAGGTCTCCGAGCTCGGCAAGCTCCTCGACCCCATCGCCGACCGCATGCTGCTCGTCGTCGCGGTGGTGGCGATCCTCATCGACGGCTCGGTCCCGGTCGTGGTGGCGGTCCTGACCATCGCCCGTGAGTCGGTGGTCTTCGCCATCGCCAGCGTGCTCGCCCTGGCCCGGGCAAAGCCGATCCCGGTGAGCTGGTGGGGGAAGGCCGGCACCTTCGGCCTGATGTTCGCCTACCCGCTGTTCCTCGCCGGGGCATCGGAGGCAACGTGGGCGGGGGCGGCCACGGTGCTGGCGTGGGTGTGCGTGGTGCCGGGGCTCGTGCTCGGCTACCTCGCGGCCGCGCTCTACCTCCGTCCCGCGCGTGACGCGTGGCGGATCGCCCGCGTGGGCGACGACGCCCGCGGGGTAGGTTCGTCGGCATGAAGGCCGTGATCATGGCGGGCGGCGAGGGCACCCGTCTCCGACCCCTCACCTCGAACCAACCCAAGCCGATGATCCCCCTTGCGAACCGGCCGATGATGGAGCACATCGTCACGCTGCTCCAGCGGTACGACTTCGACGACATCGTCGTCACCGTCGCCTTCATGGCGAACAACATCAGCAACTACTTCGGCGACGGCTCCGAGTTCGGCGTGCGGATGGTCTATGCCACCGAGGAGTCACCCCTGGGCACGGCGGGCTCGGTCCGCAACGCCATGGACGAGCTCGACGAGCGCTTCCTGGTGATCTCCGGCGATGTGCTCACCGACATCGACCTGAGCCGCGTCGTCGAGTCCCACGAGGCCACCGGGGCGCTGGCCACCATCGGTCTCACCGCCGTCGAGAACCCCCTCGAGTTCGGGATCGTCATCACCAACGAGGACGGCTCCATCGAGCGGTTCCTCGAGAAGCCGACGTGGGGGCAGGTCTTCAGCGACACCGTCAACAACGGCATCTTCGTCCTCGAGCCGCGCATCTTCGACTACATCCCCGCCGACCGACCGGTCGACTTCTCCGGCGAGGTCTTCCCCGAGCTGCTCGCCAAGGGGGAGCCGATCTTCGGCCATGTGTCGGAGGGCTACTGGGAGGATGTGGGGACCCTGGAGGCCTACACCTCGGCCCACCGGGACGTGCTCGACGGCAAGGTCGACCTCGACATCGAGGGCTTCCGTCTCGACGGCGGGGTGTGGCTGGGGGAGGGGGCCGAGGTCCACCCAGACGCCCGGATCGAGGGGCCGGTCGTGATCGGGAGCCACACCCGCGTGGAGGCCGGTGCCCGCCTCGGCGAGTACAGCGTCCTCGGATCGAACGTCATGGTCCGCCACGACGCCGAGGTCGAGCGCAGCGTCATCCACGACGGCTCCTACCTCGGCAACGGCGTGCGGGTGCGCGGCGCGGTGATCGGGCGGTCCTGCGACCTCCGACCCGGCGCCCGGTGCGAGGAGGGCGTCGTGGTCGGCGACGAGTGCTTCGTCGGAGAGCGGGCGGTGCTCAGCTCGGCGGTGAAGGTCTACCCGTTCAAGACGGTCGAGGCTGGGGCGGTCGTGAACTCGTCGCTCATCTGGGAGAGCCGAGGGTCGCGGAGCCTCTTCGGGCGCGACGGGGTGTCGGGCCTCGCCAACGTCGACATCACGCCGGAGCTGGCCACCAGGGTGGCGATGGCCTACGCCACCACCCTCAAGAAGGGCGCCACCGTCACCACTTCCCGCGACTCGAGCCGCTCGGCGCGGATGCTCAAGCGAGCGGTGATGGCCGGGCTCAACGCCGCCGGCGTGTCGGTCGACGACCTTGAGGTGGCGCCGGTGCCGGCAACCCGGTTCCATGTCCGCTCCCAGCGCTCGCAAGGTGGGATCAGCGTCCGCCTCGTGGCCGGCGACGCCCAGTCGGTCGTGCTCCGCTTCCTCGACGAGTGGGGCACCGACCTCGACGAGAACGCCACCCGCAAGGTGGAGCGCCTCTTCGCCCGGGAGGACTTCCGGCGGGTCTTCCCCGGCGACATCGGCGACATCGGGTTCCCGCCCCGGACGATCGAGTACTACACCGCCGCGCTGACCAGCGTGGTCGACACCTCCGCCGTCCGGGCCAAGCGGTTCAAGGTCGTCATCGACTACTCGTACGGCACCACCGCGTTCGTGATGCCCAACGTCCTGGCCAAGCTTGGCGCCGAGGTGCTGGCGGTGAACCCCTACGCGTCCACGGCATCGGCGGCCAGCTTCGACCGGGACGCCCGGGCCGGCGAGGTCGCCGAGCTGGTCCGCTCGTCGGGCGCCCACATGGGCGTCATCATCGACGCCGGCGGTGAGCACCTCACGATCGTCGACGACGAAGGCCAGGTCCTGACCGACAGCGAGGCCCTCCTCACCTTCGTCCAGCTCGTCGGCCGGACCACGCCCGAAGGGTGCCGCGTGGCAGTGCCCGTCACCGCCACGTCGGCGGTGGAGCCGCTGGCAGCGGCAGTCAACGCCGAGGTCCTGCGGACAAAGCTGTCCACGTCCGCGCTCACCCATGCGGCCCTGGCGGACGGCGTGGCCTTCGCCGGGAGCCTCGATGGTGGGTTCGTCTTCCCCGAGTTCCTCCCGGCCTACGACGCCATGTTCTCGTTCGCCAAGCTGCTGGAGCTGTTGGCCCGCACCGGCTCCCGCCTCTCCGAGGTGGTCGCCGACCTGCCGCGCACCCACGTGATCCACGAGACGGTGTCGACTCCATGGGCGCAGAAGGGCGCGGTGATGCGAGGGCTGGTGGAGTCCGCGGAGGGCGAGGTCGAGCTCATCGACGGGATCAAGACGATCAGGGATGGGGGGTGGGTGCTCGCCCTGCCCGACCCGGAAGAGCCCGTCACCCACGTCTGGGCCGAGGCGGGGAGCAACGCCGCCGCCCGCCAGATGATCGAGGAGTGCGCCCGGCGCATCCGCATGCTGATCCGGTAGCGGTCGGCGCGCGGGCCCTCAGGCTCGACCCGAGGTCGAGCGTCACACCGACGCGGTAACGTCGTCGCCGATGGAGATCCCTGACGACCTGCGCTACTCGACCGATCACGAGTGGGTCCGCCTCGAGGGCGGCTCTGCCCGCATCGGCATCACCGACTACGCCCAAGACGCCCTCGGCGACGTCGTGTTCGTCCAGCTTCCCGACGTCGGCGCCAGCGTCACTGCTGGTGCCGCGGTCGGGGAGGTCGAATCCACCAAGTCGGTCTCCGACATCTACGCCCCGGTGGCCGGCACGGTCAGCGCCGTGAACGTCGACCTGGCCGATGCACCACAGCGCCTCAACGAGGACCCCTACGGTGAAGGCTGGATCTGCGTGATCGACTTGGCCGATGCCGCTGTCGTCGACGACCTGCTCGACGCTGCCGCCTACCGGACCCTGCTCGAAGGCTGATGCCCGGTCCCGCCGGCGAGGAGAACGATGCCTGAGGTCTTCTGCAACCAGTGCGGACACGCCAACCCGCAACACGCCAACTTCTGTTCGTCATGCGGACAGACCATGGCGAGCCGTGGCGAGGACCACACCCAATCGCAGTCGGTGCCCATCAGCGACGACCCCGGCAACGACCACGACGTCGCCGTTGCCCTCGACGAGCTCGAGAGCGGGCAGGGCCTCTTGGTGGTCCGGCGGGGTCCTGGGTCGGGGTCCCGCTTCGCGCTCGACCGCGACGTCGTCTCGGTGGGCCGCCACCCCCAGAGCGACATCTTCCTCGACGACGTGACCGTCTCGCGCCGCCACGCCGAGGTCGTGCGGGTCCCGGAGGGCTACGAGGTGCGCGATGTGGGCTCGCTCAACGGGACGTACCTCAACCGTGAGCGCATCGAGTCTGCGCCCATGTCCAACGGCGACGAGCTGCAGGTCGGGCGGTTCAAGCTGGTGTTCCTCGCCGCCGGCGACCCGCCTCCTTCGGACGAGGCGTGAGCGCCACCGAGAGCGGCGACGGGCCGGACGGCGCCGACCGCAGCTTCCTCTCGATCGGTGAGGTCCTCGACCTGCTCAAGGGCGAGTACCCCGACGTCACCATCTCCAAGATCCGCTTCCTCGAGAGCCAGGGCCTCATCGACCCCGAGCGGACGCCGTCGGGCTACCGGAAGTTCCACCAGCCCGACGTCGATCGCCTGCGCTGGATCCTCCGCCAGCAGCGCGACAACTTCCTGCCTCTGAAGGTGATCAAGGAGAAGCTCGAGACCAACGGTGACGGCGAGCCCGAGCCGGGCGGGCCGGCCACCGATGGCGACCAGCCGGGGTCGGATCGCGGCGTCGAGCCGCCGGCCGTGCCCAACCCGGCAACGTCCTCCGTAGGCGCGGCGACCGGGGCCTCGGCGTCGACGGGCCGGGGCGGGCCGCTCGAGCAGGACCTGACGTCCACGTCGCTCACCCGCGACGAGCTCCTCCACGCCAGCGGGCTCACCGAGGGCCACCTCGCCGAGCTCGAGCGCTACGACATGGTCGCCGGTCGGGCAGTCGCCGGCCAGGTGTACTTCGACGGCGACGCCCTCGTCGTCGCCCGGCTCGCGGGGTCCTTCGCCAAGCACGGGGTCGAGGCTCGGCACCTGCGGATGTTCAAGACCGCCACCGAGCGCGAGGCCGGCTTCTACGAGCAGCTCGTGGTCCCGCTCATGAAGCAGCGCAACCCGGTCGCCCGCAGCCAGGCCCGCCAGACCCTCGTCGAGCTGGCGCGCCTCGGTGAGTCGATGCGCGGGGCCATGCTCCGCCAGGCGCTCCGGGAGCACACCGAGGGCCACTGAGGGCGCGGTTGGGCGCCGTGTCGAGATCGGGGTGGGGCGGTAGGGTCGGTCCGTGGCGCAGATGGAGCTCCTCGGGGTCCGCCTCGAGCTGCCGGCGAACAACCCGGTGGTGCTGTTGCGGGAGCAGGGCGGGGACCGTCGCGTCCTCCCGATCTACATCGGGCCGGAGGAGGCCAAGGCCATCGCCCTGGCGCTCGAAGGGGTGACCCCGCCCCGGCCCATGACCCACGACCTTCTCCGCGACGTGATCGAGGCGCTCGGTGCCACCGTGGTGAGCGTCACCGTGACCGAGCTGCGCGACAGCACCTTCTACGCCGAGCTCGAGCTGCACCTCGCCGGTGCGGTGTACCGGGTGTCGAGCCGCCCGTCGGACGCGATCGCCTTGGCCGTGCGCGTCGACGCCGCCATCTTCGCCAGCGAGGAGGTGCTCGACGACGCCGCCGGCCCGGTGGCGAGCGACGAGCCCGAGGAGCAGGACCAGATCATCGACGAGTTCCGCGAGTTCATCGACCAGATCAGCCCCGAGGACTTCGAGAGCTGAGCGCCCCGCGCGACCGTTGAGGTGCGCGACCGTTGACGCGCGCGACCGTCGGCCGTATCATGACAAGGCTGTAACTACGGCGGTGTGGTCCGACAGCGACCAGGCCCGGGCAACGTGAGGGGATCCGGATGAGCGACGAGGGGTACCGCGGCCCGCAGGTCTGCGCCATCGTGGGGATCACGTACCGCCAGCTCGACTACTGGACCCGCACCGACCTCATCCGCCCGTCGGTGGCTGACGCCAAGGGGAGCGGGACCCAGCGCCGCTACTCGTACCGGGACCTCCTCGAGCTGAAGGTCATCAAGAGCCTCCTCGACGCCGGGGTGTCGCTGCAGTCGGCCCGCAAGGCGATCGACTACCTCCGGACGCACCTGGGAGAGGACGTGGCAACCGCCAACCTGGTGATCAACGGCTCGGGCTCCATCCTCGCCCGCAGCGGTGAGGAGATCGTCGACCTCGTCCGCAAGGGCCAGGGCGTGCTCAACATCGTCCCCCTCGCCGGGGTCAAGGAGGAGGTCGACGCCGCCATCCACGAGCTCCACCCCGAGGCGCCGGCCGGCGAGGACGGCTCGGCCGAGGGCCCGGACGCAGCCGCCGCCCGCTAACGGGTCCCCCCATCGCCGCCGGTAAGGTCGGGGGCGTGACGCTGGCCTCTCCCCTCGACGCCGTCCACCGCGGCCTGGGGGCCAAGATGGTTCCCTTCGGCGGGTGGGAGATGCCCCTGTCGTACCCCTCAGGGACCCTGGCCGAGCACCGGGCGTGCCGCGACGACGCCGCGGTCTTCGATGTGAGCCACCTCGGCACCGTGCGCTGCACGGGGCCCGGCGCCTTCGCCGCCCTGCAGGCCACCCTCTCGAACGACCTGACCAAGATCGGTCCCGGGCGTGCGCAGTACACCCATCTCCTCGACCCCGCCGACGCCTCGGTCGTCGACGACATCATCGTGTGGTGGGTCGACGAGGAGCGCTTCGACGTGGTGCCCAACGCCTCGAACACCGAGCGCGTGGTGGCAGCGCTCGGGGGGGTCGACGTCACGTCGGAGCGCGCCGTGCTCGCCGTACAGGGCCCCGGTGCCCGTCGACGGCTGGCCGGGATGTGGGAGGAGGCCGCCGGCGTCGGTCGCTTCCGGGTGGCCGAGGTCGCGTGGCGCGACGTCGGCTGCGTGGTGGCCGGCACGGGCTACACGGGGGAGGACGGCGTCGAGGTGGCGGTCCCTGCCGAGGCTGCCGGCGAGCTCTGGGCAGCCCTGGTCGATGCCGGCATCACACCGGCGGGCCTGGGCGCGCGCGACACACTGCGCCTCGAGGCCGGGTTGCCGCTCCACGGCCACGAGCTCGGCCCCGGGATCACGCCCCTGCAGGCTGGCCTCGGGTGGGTGGTCGGTTGGGACAAGGGAGACTTCCCAGGACGGGCACCGCTTGCGGCAGAGCGGGAGCGCGGTCCGGCCCGGATCCTGCGCGGCATCGAGCTCGACGGCCGGCGCCCACCCCGGGAAGGCCAGCACGTCATGGCCGGCGGCGCCATCGTGGGCGTGGTCACGAGCGGGAACTTCTCACCCGTGCTCGAGCGTGGGATCGCGCTGGCCTTCGTCCGTCCCGAGCTCGAGCTGGGCGCTGGGGTCCACGTCGACCTACGGGGCACCGCGGCCCCCGGTCGCATCGTGGCGCCTCCCTTCGTCCGCCGCCGCCAACCCAGCGAGGCCTGATGGCGCACTACGTCCCCCACACCGACGACGAGATCGCCACGATGCTGGCCTCGATGGGCCTGACATCGCTCGACGACCTCTTCGAGACCATCCCCGAGGCGCTGAGGCTGGTGGCCGACGAGGGGCCCGACGGCCGGGAGCGTCACCTCCGGATCGCCGACGGACGATCGGAGTTCGAGGTGGTCGACGAGCTCGGCCGGCTCGCCCGTCGCAATGCCGGGGGACTCGTCTGCTTCGCTGGGGCCGGGGCCTACGACCACGAGTCGCCCGCCGCTGTCCGCCGCCTTGCGTTCCGCTCCGAGTACGTCACGGCCTACACGCCCTACCAGCCCGAGGTGGCCCAGGGCGTCCTGCAGGCGCTCTTCGAGTACCAGACGATGATCGCCCGCCTCACCGGCCTCGCCGTGGCCAACGCCTCCCTCTACGACGGCGCCACCGCCTGTGTGGAGGCGGCCAACCTGGCGGTGGCGGTCACCGGTCGCCCGACCGTCTGGGTGAGCCGGGGCGTCCACCCCAGGTGGCGCGAGACGATGCGGACCTTTGCGGCCGGGACCGGTCACCGCGTGGTCGAGGTCGACCTGGCTGACGGCCGCACGGCGTGGCCGGACGGCGCCGACGGCGAGACGCCCGGCGCCGTGATGGTGGCCACCCCCAACCACCTCGGGTGCATCGAGGACCTCTCCGCCGCCCGCACCGTCGCCGACGAGCACGATGCCCTCCTCGTCGTGGTCGCCGACCCGGTCAGCGCCGGCCTGCTGCAGACCCCGGGCTCGCTCGGCGCCGACGTGGTGGTGGGGGAGGGGCAGCCGCTCGGCACCCCGCTCTCGTTCGGCGGCCCGTACCTCGGGCTGTTCACCTGCCGCCTCGACCTCGTACGGCGTCTTCCCGGCAGGCTCGTCGGCGAGACCGTCGATGTCGATGGCCGGCGGGCCTACGTCACGACGCTGCGCACGCGCGAGCAGGACATCCGGCGGGAGAAGGCGTCCTCCAACGTCTGCACCAACCAGACCCTGATCGCGGTCGTCTGCGCCATCCAGCTCGCCTGGCTCGGTCCTGCGGGTCTCCGGGAGCTGGCGCTGCGGTGCGCCCGCGCCACCCGCTACACCCGCGAGGCGCTGTGCGCCATCGACGGCGTCGAGCCGCTCGTCGACGCGCCGACCCTGCGAGAGTTCGCCGTACGCCTGCCCGTGGACCCGACCACCGTGGTCGACCGCCTGGCCGAAGAGGGCTTCCTCGCCGGGGTCCCTCTCGGCGACGAGTACGGGACCGGGCTCCTGGTGGCGGCCACCGAGCGCCGCACCCGGAGCGAGATCGACGCCTACGCCGCCGCCTTCGAGAAGGTGGTTCGCTGATGGCGGCGCCGGGCGGTCGGGCCACCAGCATCCCGCTGATGGGCCGCGACAACGAGGCGACGATCTTCGAGCTCTCGGTCACCGGCAGGGCGGCGTGGTCGTTCCGCGACCAGGACCTGCCGGAGTGGGAGGCCGCCGACCTGATCCCCGCCGAGCACCTCGCGCCTGAGCCCCCCCTCCTGCCTGAGGTCTCCGAGCGCGACCTGGTCGGCCACTTCACCCGCCTGTCACACCGGCAGTACTCGGTCGACCTCGGCGCCTACCCGCTCGGGTCGTGCACCATGAAGTACAACCCGAAGCTCTGCGACGACGTCGCCGAGCTCGTGGGGCTCACGTCCACCCACCCCGCGGCACCGGACCACCTCGTCCAGGGGTGGTTGGAGCTCTACCACTCGCTGGCGGCATCGCTCTGCGAGATCACGGGCATGCACGACGCCACCCTGCAGCCCCCGGCAGGAGCGTCCGGCGAGCTCACCGGCCTCCTGCTGATGCGGGCGTGGCACGCCGATCAGGGCCGCCAGCGCACCAAGGTGATCATCCCCGACTCGGCCCACGGCACCAACCCGGCATCGGTCACCCTCGGTGGCTACGAGACCGTGACCGTGCCGAGCGACGACCGGGGCTGCGTCGACGTGGCCGCCCTCCGTGCCGTGCTCGACGAGGACGTCGCCGGGATCATGCTCACCAACCCGAACACCCTCGGGCTCTTCGAGGAGGACATCGTCGAGATCGCCGCGGCCGTGCACGAGGTCGGTGGGCTCCTCTACTACGACGGCGCCAACCTCAACGCCATCCTCGGCGTGACCCGCCCGGGCGACATGGGGTTCGACATCGTGCACATGAACCTGCACAAGACCTTTGCCGTCCCCCACGGGGGCGGCGGGCCCGGCGCCGGCCCCGTGGCCGTCTCGGCCCGGCTGGCCCCGTACCTCCCTGGCCCGATCGCCGTCCAGGTGGAAGACGGCTCGTACGCCTGGGCGACACCGGAGCGTTCCATCGGGCGGGTGCACGGCTGGTACGGCAACGCCCTTGCCCTGGCCCGGGCGTACGCCTACCTCCTGGTGAACGGCGGCGACGGGCTCCGTCGGGTGGCCGAGGGAGCGGTGCTCAACGCCAACTGGATCCGTCATCGCCTGCGGGGGGCCTACGACATCCCCTTCGACCGGCCCTGCATGCACGAGTGCGTCGTCTCGGCGTCGAACCTCAAGAAGCGCGCGGGTGTGAAGGCGCTCGACGTGGCCAAGCGCCTCCTCGAGGAAGGCTTCCACTCGCCGACGGTGTACTTCCCCCTGATCGTCGACGAAGCCCTGATGATCGAGCCGACCGAGACCGAGTCACCCCAGACCCTCGCCGCTCTCGGCGACGCCCTGGTCGCCATCGCCGAGGGAGCCTCCGAGGACGATCGGGCCGCGCCCCGCACCGCGCCGGTCCGACGGGTCGACGAGGCCCGCGCCGCGCGGACCCTCGTCCCAACCTTCGACGCGCGGCCCGCGACCGAGGAGGAGCCATGAGCGACGTCCCGCCCCAGGAGCCACCCACCGGCGGCTACCCATCTCCCGGACCACAGGGGCCCCCGCCGGCCCAGGGCCAGCCGCCTGCCGCCACGCCGCCTCCGGGCTGGGGCCCGCCGCCGCCTCCCGACTACGGGGTCCCCGGCTACGCGACCTCGAACGCGGGGGACGCCGGGTTCTTCGGCTCGCTCTTCGACATGAGCTTCTCGAGCTTCGTGACCACCAAGCTGGTGAAGATCATCTACGTCCTGGCCATGGTCGTGATCGGCCTCATGGCACTCGCGCAGGTGATCGTCGCCGTGGCCTCAGGCGAATCGGGTGCCATCGTCGCCTCGCTGCTCTTCGTCCCGCTCTTCGCACTGCTGGCCCTGATCTGGACCCGGGTGGGCCTCGAGCTGGTGATCGTCGTGTTCCGCATCGGCGAGGACGCGAGGCGGACGGCCGACTCCCTCGCGCGGCGCTCCGGGTAGCGGGCCGGCCGTCCCCCGGTTCACTCGAGCAGGTCGGGCTGCTCCCTGACGATGCGTTCGTAGAGCGGCTGGAAGCTGAACCAACCGGCGATCTGGGAACCGACCTGGCCGGCGGTGATGGTCGCCTGCTCCTCGTCGATGAGCACGGGGGTCCCGGCCGCCTCGGCGAGGAGCTGCGCCTGGCAGGACCGCTCCATGGTGATGAACCACCAGACCGCCTCGTCGACCGACTGGCCCACCGTGAGCAGTCCGTGGTTACGGAGGATGACGGCCTTGTTGTCGCCGAGAGCGTGGGCGATCCGCTTTCCCTCCTCCACGTCGAGCACCACGCCGGTGTAGTCGTCGAAGAGGCTGTGGTCGCCGTAGAAGGCGCACACGTCCTGGGTGATCGGGTCGAGGAGTCGGCCGAGGGACGACCACGTCTTGCCGTACACGGAGTGGGAGTGCGCCGCGGCCACGGCCTCGGGCCGGGCGGCGTGGACCTGGGAGTGGATGGCGAAGGCCGCGGTGTTGACCGGACGGTCGCCCTGGACGACCTCTCCGTGGTGATTGACGAGGATCAGGTCCGACGCCCGGATGTGGCCGAAGTGCATGCCGAAGGGGTTGACCCAGAAGCAGTCGTCGTGCTCGGGGTCGCGGGCGGTGATGTGGCCGGCGACGCCTTCGTCGAACCCGAACCGGGAGAACAGCCGGAAGCCGGCGGCGAGGCGCTCCTTGCGATGCTGGCGCTCCTCCTCGACCGTCTCGAAGCTCGGTGGACGGTTCATCTTCAGCTCAGCCACGGGTTCCTCCGGCGCTCGACGTGGCGCCAAGCCTACCGTCGAAGGATGCGGTGGGCTCGTCTGCTCGGGGGCGCACCGCCCGCTCGGGGCGCGCCATCATGGCCCGGTGCTGACTCCCTCCGACGACCTGCCGATCCACCAGACACCGGCGCCGATCGCCACGCCGGCCACGGGTGATCCCAACGCCTACGACCGCTACTTCTTCGGCGGCCTCCACACCGACGGCGAGCGGTCGTTCGCGGCCGCCATGGGCCACTACCCCAACCGCGGGGTCGTCGACGCCGCCTTCAGCGTCGTGGCCGATGGGGTGCAGCGCTCGGTCTTCGCCTCCGGGACGATGAGCGCCGACCGCCGCACCGAGGTCGGACCGATCCGGGTGGAGGTCATCGAGCCCCTCAGGACCATCCGTCTCGTCGTGGGCCCGAACGACCACGGGATCGAAGCTGACCTCCTCTACCGGGCTCGCACCGGTGCGGTGGAGGAGCCGCGCACCATCCGCCACGCCGGCAGCCGGCTGGTCATGGACTACACCCGGCTCACCCAGTGGGGTCGGTGGGAGGGAGAGGTGGTCGTCGACGGCGAGCGGACCGTCGTGGATGCCGACACCACGGTCGGCACGAGGGACCGCTCGTGGGGGATCCGCCCCGTGGGTGAGGCCACTCCGACCAACCTGGCGCCCTCGGCGCCCCAGCTGTTCTGGCTCTGGGGCCCGGTGCACTTCGACGACCGCTGCAGCCACCTGGCGGTCTTCGAGGAGGCCGACGGCCAACGTTGGCTCGAGTCGGCCGTGGTCGTCCCGGTGCTGTCGAGCGGAGACGCACCCACGTGGGGGGTCGACCTCGGCATCGAGCGCATGGTCGGCCTCGACCATCGCCTCCAGTGGCGGCCCGGCACCCGTGAGATCGCGTCGGCTGAGATCACGATGCGACGCCGGGACGGGACCACGGTCGACCTCCGCTTCGAGCCCCTCTCCACCTTCCGGATGCGGGGCCTCGGCTACATGCACCCCCACTGGGGTCACGGTCGTGCCCATGGCGAGCTCGAGGTGGGGGGCGAGTCCCTCGTCCTGGCCGATCTCGACCCGGTCGACCTCCACAACATCCACGTGCAGACCGCCTGCCGGGTCACGATGGAGGGCCGCACCGGGATCGGGCTCCTGGAGCAGCTGGTGATCGGGGAGCACACCCCGAGCGGCCTGCACGGGATCCTCGACGGCCACCAGCCCGGGTGAGGGTCGCGCTCGATGGCCGGGTCATCTGGTTTGTTTCCCCAATTTTGATGAGGCTGAGCCGTTGTGACATGCCTACCGTCACCGCATTCGCGGCGGGCGTCGTCGCGCGACCGGACACGGAGTGACAGATGAACGTGCGCAGGGGAATGTGGGCGGCGGCGGCAGCGGTGACGCTCCTTGGCCTGGTGGGGTGCGGTGACGACGACGGTGAGACGACCGGGGCGAGCGACACCACCGTTGCCGGGGACGAGCACCAGGAGTACTGCGACGCCTCGGCTGCGCTCGACGAAGCGGACGGGCCGCCGACGGCAGATCAGGTGAACGACCTGGTGGAGATCGCCCCGGACGACATCCTCGACGACGTCGAGCTCGCCGCCGAGCGCTACTCAGAGCTCGGCATGGACGCCTTCGCCGACGGAGAGTTCAACCAGGCCATCGAGCGGGTGGAGGAGTGGGAGGCTGAGAACTGCGAGGGGCGCGAGGAGGACGAAGAGGAGGAAGCCGAGCCCCAGGAGCCCGAGGAGGGCGCCGCCCGAGTCGAGCTGACCGCCACCGAGTACGCCTTCGAGCTGTCCGGTCCGGTCGCGTCCGGTCGCACCGCGCTGGTGTTGACCAACGACGGCGAGGAGGACCACCACATCGACATCGTGCGCTTCAAGGAGGGCACGACCAAGGAGGAGGCCGAGGCCGCGGCCGAGGAGGGCCCATCTGCCCTCTTTGGCCTGATCGAAGAGGACACTGACTTCGGTGGACCCACCACGAGCACCGATGCCGGGCCGGGCGAGCAGGCTGTGCTCAACCTGGACCTCGAGCCTGGTCTGTACGGGATCGCTTGCTTCGTCAGCGCAGCCGACGGCCAGCCCCACTTCTTCAAGGGCATGTTCACCATCGTCGAGGTGTCGTAGGACCTGAGGGATGACCGAGCCGGCAGCGGTGGTGCACGACGAGGTCGTGTCACCGCTGCCGGACGTCCCTGCGGCCGAGCGAGACCGGCTTGCTCGGGCCTTCGGCGACGCCGCAGTGCACGCCCACGCCCTCCAGCACCTCGGCGCGTTGCGGGCCGTCGAGGTGCGCGGCGCCGAAGCCCCGGCGACGGCGGTGGAGCGGTTGCGGGTGGTCGCATGGAACGTGGAGCGGGGCCGGCACCCCGAGGCTGTCGCTGAGGTCATCGCCGGCACCGGTGCCCAGGTGGCGCTGCTCACCGAGCTCGACGTGGGGATGGCCCGCAGTGGGCAACGTCACACCCCTTCGGTCATCGCCGACGCCCTGGGCCACGGCTACGCCTTCGGCGTCGAGTTCGTCGAGCTCGGTCTCGGGGGCCGCGACGAGCGCGAGGAGCTGGCCGGTCAGCGCAACGAACGGGGCCTCCACGGTGCCGCGGTGCTCTCGGCGCTGGAGCTGCGGCGCCCCATCCTCGTGCGCTTCGACACTGGAGGGGCCTGGTTCACCGAGGCGTGGCGAGCCGAGCCGCGGGTGGGTGGGCGCATGGCGGTGGTGGCGACGGTGCCGTGGGGGACGGAGGAGCTGGTGGTGGTGTCGGTGCACCTCGAGAGCCACGGCGACCCCGACGGGCGAGCCGCCCAGATGGCGAGCCTGCTGACGGCCGTCGATGGCTATGCAGGCGATCGTCCGGTGGTGGTGGGCGGCGACCTCAACACGTTCTCGGCGGCGGCGCTGGAGATGTACAGCTCGGCCCTGCGTCGTGGGTTGGCAGTCGAGGCTCCTGACCGCTTCGTCGATCCCGTGTCCCACGAGCCCCTGTTCGGGGTCGCCGCCCGCCACGGCTATCGCTGGCAGGACGCCAACGTCCGGGCCACCACGCAGCGCACGGGGCCGTCGGGATCGCCGAAGCCGCCCCTCATGCACCTGGACTGGATCCTCGTGCGAGGGGTGGAGGTCGAGGCTCCTGCCATCGTGCCGGCGGTCGGGCCCGCCGGCACCGTGTTGTCCGACCACGACGCCGTGGCGGTGACGATCAGATCGGGCGGTCGCCCTTGACGGTGATGCGGCGCATGTGGCGTCGGTGGCCCTTGTAGTCGTGCAGCGCGTAGTGCTGGACGCTGCGGTTGTCCCACATGGCGAGGGAGCCGGGCTCCCAGCGGAAGCGGCAGGTGAAGGCCTCCCGGGTGGCATGGGTGAAGAGGAAGCGGAGCAGCGCCGCCGACTCCTCGTCCCGCATCCCCTTGATCCCGATCGTGAAGGCCCGGTTCACGTAGAGCGCCTTGCGTCCGGACTCCGGGTGGGTCCGGACCACCGGGTGCTCGACCACGCCATCGACGCCCTCGGCCTCCTTGGTGCGCATCGATCGGGACTGCGTCGAGTACCCGCCGGCGCGGTACTGCTGCCCGGCGGAGTGGAGGCCGACCAGGCCGTCGAGGATGTTCTTCATGGCGTCGGAGAGGGCCTCGTAGGCGGCGTGCTGGTCGGCGAAGAGCGTGTCGCCCCCCGCGGGCGGGACCTCCACGGCGTAGAGGATGGAGCCGAGGTCGGGCTCCTCCAGGAAGGTGACGTCGGTGTGCCAGCCACCTCCGAAGTTGGCTCGGTCGTCGGCTTCGGTGATGACCTCGATGACCTCGGGGTGGGCGTCCATGCCCTCCACGAAGGGGTGGGTGTCGAGCTCGCCGAAGTGGCGGCCGAAGGCGACTTGCTGGGTGGGGGAGAGGGACTGGTCGCGGAGGAACAGGACGTGGTGGTCGATCAGCGCCTTGCGCAGCTCGGCCACGACGGCCTCGTCGAGCGGCCCCGACGCGTCGACCCCCGTCACCTCGGCACCGAGGGTGCCGGTGGTGGGAGAGACGCCGATGCACTGGTAGGCCGATGTGGTCTGCACCGCGGTCATGGGGCCCACGCTAGCGTCGGGCTGGCAGGTCTCTCCTGCCCCGGACCGCCAGACGTGAGAGGCTACGAGCCGAGGCGAGGGACCCGTGACCGCCCGTTCGCGGGTAGGGGACCACAGGACGCGAGCCATGGAGGGGAGACCAGTGGAGCGAAGGTGGGGTGTGGTGGCACTTCTCGTGGCAGCAGTGCTGCTGACAGGCGTGGTCGCGGTCTACATCGTCAACCAGGACGACGAGGTCGAGGAGGTGGCGCCTCCACCTCCTCCTCCTCCCGACGAGCCGGGCTACTGGCTGGTGGACGCACAGGGCGGTGTCTTCGCCTCAGGGGCGGCGCAGTCCGCCGGCGATCGCGCCGGCGAGCCGCTTGCGGCGCCGATCGTCGACATCGCCGCCACCCCTGACGGTGACGGCTACTGGCTCGCGGCCGCCGACGGCGGCGTGTTCGCCTATGGCAACGCGACGGCGTTCCCGCCGCCCGCGCCGCTGCCGTTGGGTGCGCCGGTGGTCGCCGTGGTCGCCACCCCGACCGGTGACGGCTACTGGTTGGCGAGCGCCGACGGGGGGGTGTTCGCCGTCGGCGACGCGCAGTTCTTCGGCGGGCGGGCCGGCGAGCCCCTCGCCGGCCCGGTGGTCGACATCGCCGTCACCCCCGACGGTGACGGCTACTGGCTCGCGGCCGCCGACGGCGGCGTGTTCGCCTACGGCGACGCAGACGCCTTCCCGCCGGCCGTGCAACCGGGCGAGTCGGCGTCACCCATCGTCGCCATGGTCGCCGCTGCGATCCCGGCGCAGGTCGATGCTCCGGTCCACGACGGCACGTGACGACTCACCGCTCCGACGTCGCGGCCACGGTGGTCCCCTCCACTCGTTGAGGTGTCGACTCAGAGCCGGCCGAGCTCGCTGGCCAGCTGGTCGAGGCCCATGCCGCCGAGGTCGAGGGCAGCGCGGTGGAACTCCTTCAGGTCGAAGGCGGCACCGAGGCGCTGACGGGCGGCCTCCCGGCTGTCGAGCCACACGCGCTCGCCGACCTTGTAGGAGATGGCCTGGCCGGGCATGCCGAGGTACCGGTCGACCTCCGAGGCCATGAAGTCGCTGGGGAACCGCGAGCGCTCGATCACGAACGGCAGGGCGAGCTCGGGGGTCCACGTCTCTCCGGGGTGGTAGGGCTCGTCGTCGGGGATGGGGAGCTCGAGGTGCATGCCGATGTCGACGATCACCCGCACGGAGCGCATGGCCTGGCAGGTGAGCTGGCCGAGCTCGAAGACCGGGTCGTCGAGGAACCCGAGCTCCTGCATCAGGCGCTCGGCGTAGAGCGCCCAGCCCTCGGCGTGGCCCGACGTCCCGCTGGCCAGGCGCTGGAAGCGGGTGAGGGTGTCGGCGAGGTAGCGCACCTGGGCGATCTGCAGGTGGTGACCGGGGACGCCCTCGTGGTAGCAGATCGACACCTCCCGCCACAGCGGGAAGCGGGTCTTGCCAAGCGTCGGGTACCAGGTGCGTCCGGGACGGCTGAAGTCCTCGCTCGGGCCCGTGTAGTACATCGCCGCCGCGCCGCCCGGCGGCGCGATCATCGCCTCGCAGCGGCGAAGCGGCTCGGCGATCTCGAAGTGGACGCCGTCCATCGCCGCGATCGTCGAGTCGATCAGGTCCTGGTTCCAGCGCTGGAACTCCTCGACACCGTCGATGGCGTAGGACGGGTCGGCCTCGACGTGGGCGATCACCTCCTCGAGGGTGGCTCCGGGAAGGATCCGCCCCGCCACTTCGAGCATGCGGTCCTCGACTCGCCGGAGCTCGGCCCAGCCCCAGGCGTAGGTCTCGTCGAGGTCGAGGTCGGTCCCGTTCATGGCCCGCGCCCACGCCTGGTAGCGGTCGCGCCCGACCGGGTCGTGCGGGGTGGCACGCGGCGCGTACGACTCGCGGAGCCACTGCCCGAGGCGCCGGTACGCGTCGGCGGCCGCGGCGGCCTCGGCTGCGAGGGACTCCGAGGGGCTCCTCCGGCCAAGCGTCACCCAGAACCCGTCGTCGCCGTGGCCCCAGGCGTCGCACTGCAGGGCGCATGCGAGGGCCTGTCGGCGGGCGACGACGTGGTCGCGGTCGAGGCCGTCCTGGAGCAGCTCCTGGATCCCGGCGAGGGCTGCGGGCACCGCCGCCATCCGGGTCCGGCCCACCTCCCAGTCGGCCGCGGTCTCGAACCTCATCAGGTCGAAGGTGGATCGGACCTGAGCCAGGGGGCTGAACAGCACTCGTAGCGGGCGTGCCAGCTCGCCGGTCTCGTACTGGTCGAGCGCCGACCCCAACCGCTCGGCCATGACCTCCACGGCGACGCGGTCGAGGTCGTCGCCCTGGTCGACCTCGTCGAGCTCGGCGAGGGTGCGCCGCTGCAGATCGGCCCGCGCCGCGAGGCCCGCGGGGCTGAAGTCGGTCAGCTTGTCCTCGTGGCCGGGGACACCCCAGCTCGTGGCCGACAGGGGGTCGAGCGCTGCCATCGCCGTGATGTAGCGCTCCGAGATCTGGTCCACCGTGTCCACGCGCTGACCGTACTGCACCACGGTGTGCATGCGGCTGCGAGCCGTTCAGGAGGTATGCGTGGCTGGGAACCGTCAACAACGTGCCCTCGACGCCGATGGGACACGCATCGGATCGAACGACCGCAACCGTGCGCACCCCGCGCAACGCCCCATGGCGCGGCACGCGTCGCCGCTGCGCGCCCAAGAAGGGTTCTCGCTGGTGGAGGTGGCGGTGGTCCTCACGATCATCGGGATCATCCTCGCGATCGCCATCCCCACCTTCCTCAGTGCCTCCGGGAGGGCGGCCCAGCGTGCCGTCGAGGTCGACCTCCGCACGGCACTGACCTCGGCACTGGTCCTGGCCCAGGAGTCCTCCAGCTTCACCGTCGGAGACCGCCCGATCGAGGCTGCCGACCTGGCCGAGATGGAGCCCGCCCTGGCCTTCGGCGATGTCGCCACCACCGAGGTCATCGGCGTCGCCACCGACGACGACGATTTGACGCTGCGACTCGACAAGCTGAACGCGGCGGGGGAGCGGGTGACCCTCGTGGCCGTGATCGGGCGAGGCGTCCGGCTGTGCGTCGGCGACGACACCTGTGAGGCCGACGAGGTCGTGTGAGGCCCACGATACGCTACTTTACGTAACGAGGATTATCGGCGGGACGACTGGAACCGGCGATCGATGAGGGGCCGAGCGGCGTCGAGGAGCCAGTCCAGGGCCCGGCGGACCTCGTCGGGGTCGTCGCCCGCCATGGCGAGGTCGCGCTCGACGTCCTCGACAGCGCACTCGAGCACGTACAGACGGTCATGCAGGTCGTCGAGCTCGGCGCGGGCGACGACGAGCTCTGACTCGCTCAGGCCCAGCTCGGCCGAGCGCCGCCGGGCGGCGTAGTCCATCTGCCGGCACGAGGGCCTGCAGTACCGCCTCGGCCGACCCGGTCCGGGCGTCCGGGTGAAGCCCCGGCCACACCACCCGCATCGGTCGTCGCGCTCCTCGCCCATGCCCCTGCCACCCCCCGTCATAACGTCAACTTGACGAAATGGTAGCGCTCCGTCCGCGCCGGGCCCCGCGATGGCGTGGGGCACGAAGACGTTCGCCTGGCCCTCCTCCCGATGACCGCCAACCCGGTTCTGAGCGGCGGCCGGGCGCGGGTAGCGTTGTCGCCCTATGTCCCGCCGGATCGAAGTCGAGCTCACCAGTGCGAGGGACGACGGCACCTGGACGTGGCGAGCCGCCGGCGCCCGCCAGCCCAAGGGCGTCCTCGACGGCGGGCTGCTCTACTCCGACGCCAAGGTCGGCGACGTGGTGCGGGCCGACGCCGACTTCGACGTCGACGGCATCACCGTCACGGCGGTGCTGCCACCCAAGGGCGCTCGGCCGGAGCCGGAGCGCCTCGAGGTCATCGGTCCCGAGCGCGAGTTCACCCCCGTCACCTCCACCCTGGCCAAGGGGGGCAGGGACGACCGCGGTGACCGCGGCGACCGCCGTCCGCGCCGTGAGGGCGACCGAGACCGCCGTCCCGGACCCCGTTCCGGCCCCGGAGGGCGTCCCGGTGCCGGCCGGCCCGACCGCGGCCCCCGGGCCGAAGGCGACCGCGGCCCCCGGGCCGAAGGCGACCGCGGTCCCCGGGCCGAAGGCGAGCGCGGGGCCCGCCCCGACCGTCCACGCCGTGAGCGCCCGGCCCCGCCGCCCCCTCGGCCCAAGGCCAAGAAGCTGCGGCCCCGACGCACCCACCGCGACGCCCTCCTCGCCGCCCTCCCGCCCGAGCAGCACCCGATCGCCGAGCAGGTCCTGCGTGGTGGGATGCCGGCGGTGCGCACCGCGCTGAACGAGCAGAACACCAAGGCCAAAGCCGAAGGCAAGCCCGAGGTGCCGGTCCCGGCCGTGCTCGCCATCGCCGAGGACCTCCTCCCCCGCTTCCGCCTGGCCGAGTGGCTCGACCGTGCCGAGGCCGCCGCCGCCGACGCCGAGGAGCTGTCGCTGAGCGACCTGCGCTCCGTGGTCGTGAGCGCCGACGACGTCAGCCGGGACGAGCGGGTGCGCGCCATGGCCGACTCGCTGAAGGCCGTCCTCGACCGGCGGGCCCCCGCCGAGCTGCAGCAGTGGATCGATGACGTGCGGGGCTCCGTGACCTCGGGGCGAGTGGTGCGGGCCCTGCGCCTCGCCGCCCGGCCGCCGCGGCCCAACGAGGTGCTGCCCGCCGACCTCGTGACCGCCCTGGTCGAGGCGGCCGGCGCCGCCCTCACCGCCGAGATCGAGCCCGACCGCTGGGCCACGGTGCTCGATGCCGTGGCCTACTCGCCGGTGCGGCGCGACGTGATGCCCGCAGGCATTCCGGCCGAGCCTGGTGAGGAGCTCCTCGTCGTGGTCCGCAAGCACGCCGGCCGCTCGCCCGCCATCGCCGCGCTGTTCGGCGTGGACGCGCCTGCCCCCAAGGGCAAGGGGCGACCCGGCAAGGGACGGACTCGCTCGGGCGGTGCCCCGGCAAGACCGGCGCCGGCAGGCCCACCCGTCCTCGGTCCCGGTGGCCGCCGCATCCCCCCTCCCCCACCCCGCCGCCCCGAGCCCGCGACCTCCGCGACCTCAGCGGCCGAGGCGCCGTCCGCGCCGCCAGAGGCGCGGACACCCGAGGCCGCAGCGGAGCCTGCGGCGCCCGCGGCGCCCGCGGCGCCCGAAGCCATCGTCGAAGGAACAGCGGCAGCCGAGGCTCATCCGGAGTCGCCGGTGGACACCCCGGCGGCCGTTCCCGCCGAGCAGGCACCCACCCAGCAGGCGCCCCTTGCCGACGAACCACCGGCCAGTGCAGCTTCGGCCCCGGCTGCAGCCCCGGCCCCGACACCAGCTGAGCCGGTCGAACCCCCGGCGGGGACGGCGGTCGACGCAGCGACGACCGAGGCGACGCCCCGTGGTGACGACCCCCGGGCCCACGGCGACCAGCTGCTGGCACCCGACGGACCACCGCCCTCGTCGCCCGGCGACGGCGACGACGGGGCGGCGTCCTCCTCCTAGCGCTCGGAGGCAGGCCGGGGGCTGAGGACCGACGAGCTCGAACCCCGACCGGCGTAGTCGCCGCTCCCCCGGTGCTCGTCCCACCGTGCGCCGCAGGCTTGGCACACGCAGGCGTCGAGGTCGAGCGACCCCAGGTAGAGCCGGTCGACCTCGTAGCTCTCGCAGAAGGGACACCGGAGGTGCCCGTCGTCGGTGCTCACCGACGACGAGGCTAGCGACGCCGACGGCCCTCGCCGGGGCATTCGTCGGTGACGGGACCATCAGTGGGGTCACCGGGCACCCACTAGGGTGCCCGGCCATGGTCGACTACACCCAGCACGGACGCGTCGCCGTCCTCACCATCAACCGCCCCGAGGCCCGCAACGCCGTCAACGGCGAGGTCGCCGCAGCCATGGAGGCGGGCATCGACCGTCTGGAGGCCGACGACGACACCTGGGTCGGCGTCATCGCCGGTGAGGGCACGGTGTTCTCCGCCGGCGCCGACCTGAAGGCCATCGCCAGCGGTCAGGCGGCCGCCCTCCAGACCGAGCGGGGCGGCTTCGCCGGCATTGCCCGTCGCGAGCGCACCAAGCCACTGATCGCCGCGGTCGACGGCCCTGCCCTCGCTGGAGGCTGCGAGATCGTGCTGTCGTGCGACCTCGTGGTGGCCTCCACGCGCGCCGCCTTTGGCATCCCCGAGGTCAAGCGCTCCCTGATCGCCGCGGCCGGCGGCCTCTTTCGCCTCCCGCGGGTGCTTCCAGCGAAGGTCGCGATGGAGATGGCTCTCACGGGAGACCCGATCGATGCCGAGCGGGCCCACGCCCTCGGCATGGTCAACGAGCTGGTCGAGGACGGCAAGGCCGTCGAGGCCGCCATCGCCCTCGCCGAGCGGATCTGCGTCAACGCCCCCGTCGCGGTGCGCGAGAGCATGGCCGTGGTCCGCGCCGGGGCTCTCATCGACGACGAGTCGGCATGGCGCCTCACCAACGAGGGCTTCGGCCGCGTCGTCGCCACCGAGGACTTCAGCGAGGGCCCCAAGGCCTTCATCGAGAAGCGCGCCCCGGAGTGGAAGGGCCGCTAGTTAAAGGATCGTGGGGATGACGCCGTGGTCGTGGAGGAACTCCGCGAGCCCCCCGACCAGGCCCATCTCCCCCACGTCGGGGAGGGGCACCCAGGCAGCCTCTGAGGCGTCGTCGCCGGCAACCGGCTCTTGAGGCTCGAGCAGGTGCACGGTGAAGTCGAGGATGACCAAGTGGCGGTCGTCGTCGAAGCGCTCCACCACCCCGAGGAGCGCCCCGCACACACCCTCGATGCCGGTTTCCTCCGTCAGCTCGCGCACGACGGCCTCGGCGAGGGTCTCACCGGCTTCGACACGACCGCCGGGGACCGACCAGTCCCCCTGGGCGGGTCCGTGGCCCCGGCGGATGAGGAGGAGCCTGCCGTCGTCGACCGCCACCGCTCCCACGCAGAGCTCGGGTGGCCTCATGCCCCTGCCTCCCCGGTGAGGCTGCGGTGGACGATGATGGCACGGGCGGTGAACCCGAACGTCTCGAAGAAGTTCTTGGTGCTGCGGTTGCCCGGGAGGGCCAGGGCGTCGACGCCGGAGCAACCGCGGCCGCGGCACCAGTCGAGGACCTCGTTGATCATGGCCTCCCCCACCCCGACGCCTCGGGCGTCGGCCTCGGTGTAGATGTCGGTGACGACACCGAGGAGCTCAGCGTTGCGCAGCTCCTCGACGTGAGCGGCGGCGAAGCCGACCACAACGTCGTTGATGGTACCGACGACGACGAAGCGGTCCGGGTCAGCGACCGCCTCCTCCAGGGAAGCTGCCGCCGGCACCCCCCGGGCCTCGCGCTGGGACCAGACCGGTCCGCCCCGACCAGTGGCCTGCTCGGCGATGGCCTCGACGACGAGGTCGGCCAGGCGGGCCACGTCGTCACGGGTGGCGAGGCGAGCGCCCTCCACGCCGCTCAGGCACCGGCCTGGAGCTGCGCCACCTTGTTGAGGATGGTCTTGCGGCCGCGGTGGGCGCCCTCGTAGGCACGCACGGCCTCGAGCTCGGTAGCGCCGAGCCCAGAGAGCCTCGGCACGACCTGGGAGGCCGACAACGAGTCGTAGTCGGGGATGGCCAGCGCGGCGGCCCCGGGCCCACTGGTCGGGGTGGGCGACGGTGCCGGGGCGGCAGGCGCAGGTGCCGTGGTGGCCGGTGCCGTCGCGGTGGTGGCGCTGCTCCCGTTGCTCGAGCTGGCATCGCCCAGCAGGCCGAGCTGCTCGAGGGCGGTGGCGGCCTGATGGCGGGCGTCGTCAAGGGCCTTGGTGGCCTGCACCTGCCCCTGCTGGACGGCGAACTGTCCGACCATCTTGGCCATGGTCGCCTGGTTGGTCAGCTGCTGACGACCACGGTCGGCCAGGTCGGGCAGCAACTCCCGGGCGGCGAGGGCGAGGCCGACGGGGGCGAAGAGCACCACATCGAGGGCACGGTCGAGGGGCGTCTTGTCGTTGCTCACGACCCGATGTTCCCCGATCGGGACGACAGATGAAAGTCGAGGGTGCCGTGCCGGCCGTGGTCAGTCGCAGTCGCGGCAGAGCTGGGCGGTGGGATCGGCGAGCTGACTCGGGTGCTTCACGAGGAAGCAGGACTGGCAGACGAACTCGCCGGGCGCCCTGGGGCGGACCTTGGTGCCCTCGACCTTCTCGTCGGTGTCGGGGACCTCGTCCTCGTCGTCGTCATCGTCCTCGTCGTCGGCCACCACGAGGCGGTCCTTCAAGATGGTGTCGAGGTCGGCCTCGACGTCGTCGGGGTCGGGCTCCTCCTCCTCCTCCTCCTCGTCGGTGTCGTCGTCCTTGGCGGCCTTGTTGCCCTTGGCCTTGACGGGGACGACCTCGTCCTCTTCGTCGGCCGCGTCGGCCGCGTCGTCCTCTTCGTCGTCCGTGTCGGCATCGACCGCGAGGTCGTCGGTCTCGAGGTCCTCGACGAAGGCGTCGTCGTCGAGGTCGTCGTCGTCGAGGTCGTCCTCGTCGTCGATCTCTTCGTCGAGATCGTCGGTCACATCGTCGTCGAGGTCGTCGGCCATGCCAGTCCTTGGAGGAGGGGGGGGTTCGCTGCGCGATCGGGTCGAGGCGCGGGCGACTCTATCCACTCCCGCGCTGCGTGCAACCTGCGGGAGGCGGGCCGGGCACAGGGAGGGTGGGCCCGGCGAGCCGTTGGGGCCATCGGGGGACGCCGGTCCGGCGCGCCCGCGACGTTTGCTACTGAGCTCGTCGGACCCTCCCGGTCCCTGTGTGCCACCACCCTCTCGGGCGGAGTGCCCCGCCTTCATGCCACGCGGCGCCGGCGACTGTCAAGGTGCTGACCCGATCCGAAACACCCCTCCTCACCTGCGCAGACGCGCGTCGCGGCTGGTCAGGAGGGTGGAGAAAAGAGCAATCGACTCGGGACCCTGGTCGCCGCCGAGCGCCAGCCTGACCCCAGCGCCCTACCGGCTGCTGCGTCGCTGTTCGGCGCGCCGCTCGGCGTCGAGGCGCTCGAGCTCGGTCTCGCCGTGGTCGACGAAGCTCATCATCCGTGCCAGGGCGTGGTGACCCGCCTCCTCGGCGATGAGGCGGTGCATCTCCTGGCAGACACGGCGGTAGGCGGGGTGACCCTGGGGCGTGGTGCGCAGCTCCAGGAGGTGCATGGCCTCCCGGGCGTTCATCTGCATGCTGTAGCGAACCCGGTAGGCGAGGCTGACGGCGTAGCTGGCCTGGGACGGGAAGCGCTCGACGAGGGTGTCGTGGAGCTGGCCCGATCGGTCCATGGCCTCATGGAACTGCTCCGCCGCTCCCGCCGCCTCCACCGCCTCTGGCACGGCGTAGCCGTGCCTCGGGCTCAGGGCCTGCCACTCGATGGTCAGCATGCGGTGGCGCTGCAGGTCGCGAAAGGCCCCGTAGTCGGAGCAGATGTCAAAGCGGTACGCCACCCGCTCGAGCGCCCGACCGGGCTTGTGACGGCGGTTCGACCGGTCGCCGGCGTAGGCGTCGACGAGCGCCACCCGCTCCCCCGCGCTCATCCGGGCGACCCGCTCGGCGATCTGGCTCTCGGGAAGCGAGAGGTGCGGGTAGAGCATGGCGGCGAGCACCTTTTCCTCGCCCTCCGGGTCGAAGTCGACGAGGCTGACCTCGGGCGCCGGCCCGGGCTCGACTCCCTCGAAGAGGCGATCGGCTGCCACCTCGACCTCCTCGCGGGTGGCCCGGAGGTAGTCGGACCAGGCGCCGCCTCGCTCGGGGAGGTCGACGCGCTTGAGGAAGCTCGGGATCACCTTGCGGAGCTCGGTGAGCATCATGTCGGCGTAGCGGCGGGCCTCGGGCAGCGGGGACGCCCGCATGCGGAGCAGCAGCGCCTCGTAGCCCTGTCCGGTGCCGTAGATGCCCACGTTGGAGAGCGACCCCGCCGGGAGGATCCCTCGTACCGCATCGAGCGCCTTGGCCTTGATCGAGGTCCGGTACACGAAGTCGGAGTCACCGGGCTCCTTGGGGTAGCGCTCCTTGCACCACTCCCCCACCAGCGGCACGAGCTCGGCGTAGGCATCGAAGAGCCGGTCCATGTCGCCGACGTAGCGGGTGCCGAGGGGCGAGGCCAGCACGTCGGGGTCGCGGAAGTACCGGTAGCGGCCGCCGAGACGGGCGTCATAGGCGATGTAGCGGGTCGACTGCTCGAGGTAGGCCATCAGCCGGCCCCACTCGAGCACCTTGGTCAAGACGTTGGAGGCCTGCTCGCAGGCCAGGTGCACCCCACCGAGCTGGGCGACGGAGTCGTCGCCGTACTCGAAGAAGACCCGGTCGTAGAGCTCTTCGGCCCGGCGGAGGCCCACGGTGGCGTCGATCGAGGCGTCACCCTCGATGTCGAGCTCGCCGACGAACTCGTCGAGGAACAGCCTGCGGAGGCTCTTGTGGGTGCGGCTGTAGCGGGCGAACAAGGCGCCCTTGACCACCTCAGGCAGGTTGACCAGGGCGAACACCGGCCCGTCGAGGTTGGTGACGTAGCGCCGCAGGACGTCGGCCTCCTCGTCGGTGAACTCCTCGACGACGTACGTGGGGGCGAGCGCGAGCGACACGACCGGGAGCCTACGGGTGCACCCCGGCCGCGCGGTGGAGGCTCGGTCGGGTGCGCCCGGCGCCCGCTACGACGGAGGCGGGGTCAGGATCTCCACGCCGCCATCGGTGACGAGGAGGGTGTGCTCGAACTGGGCGGTGCGACGGAGGTCGGCCGTCACCGAGGTCCACCCGTCGTCCCACATCACCTGGCGCCACGTGCCCATGGAGATCATGGGCTCGATGGTGAAGGTCATGCCGGGCTCCATGACGGTGTCGGCGGCGGAGGTGTAGTAGTGCGGGATGTGCAGGTCCGTGTGGAACTGCTCGCCGATGCCGTGGCCCACGAAGTCGCGGATCACGCCGTAGCCGTGGGCGGTGGCGTGGTCCTCGATCGCCCGGCCGATGTCGGAGATCGGACGGCCCGGCCGCACCGCCCCGATGCCGAGGTCGGTGCACTCCCGGGTGACGTCGATCAGGCGCCGGGACGCCTGGTCGATCTGGCCGACGGCGAAGGTGGCGTTGGTGTCGCCGTGGACACCGTCGAGGTAGAGGGTGACGTCGAGGTTGACGATGTCGCCGTCGCGCAGGGCCCGGCTGTCGGGGATGCCGTGGCAGACGACCTCGTTGACCGAGGTGCACAGCGACTTCGGGTAGGGGTTGTCGGGACCGCCGTACCCCAGCGGACTCGGGTAGGCCCCCTTGGCGATGGCCATCTCGTGGGCCATCTCGTCGATCTCGTCGGTCGTCATGCCAGGGACGATGGCGGCACCGACGGTGTGGAGGACGTCGGCCGCCTCCATGCCCGCGCGGCGCATGCGCTCGATGACGTCTGCGCTCTTGACCAGGGGCTCAGGGTGGTGCCGGACGTAGCCGAGTGTCACGTACTCGGGTCGGGCGATCTCCTCGGGGACGGGGCGCATCGGGCTGATCACCCCTGGGCGCACGGCGTCGATCGCCTCTTTGTGGCAGCGCTTGAACTTCTTGCCGCTGCCGCACCAGCACGGGTCGTTGGCCTTCATCTTGGTCATGCTCATCTGCGTCGGTCGTCTCCGTCGGCGGCGCCGAGAGGGGTGAAGCCGGCGCGCACCCCGTCGAGGGCACCGGGGCGGGCCCAGAGGTCGGCGATCGTCATGGCCATCGCCTTGGCCCCGTCGACGACGGCACGGTCGCCTTCGGGGCCGCCGGCGAAGCGCGCGAAGTCGTCAGTGTGGATGGAGACCCCCCGGGGGGCGACCTGCAACATCGGGTGGATCGAGGGCACCACCTTGCTCACGTTGCCCATGTCGGTGCTGCCAACCACACGGGTGCCGGAGGTCCGGGGGTCGGTCAGGTGCCGGCCCACCGAGGCGGCGTTGGCGGCGAAGAGGGCGCCCAGCGCCGGGTTGTCGACCATCTCGTCGTAGGGACGGTAGGCGACCCGGTGCTCGCACCGGCACCCCGTGGCCGTCGCGCCGGCCTCGAAGCAGGCGACCACTCGCTCCTGGAGGGGCGCCAGGCCGTCCGCGCCCGCGGAGCGGACCATCCACTCCATGGCGGCGTGGCTGGGCACGATGTTCGGCTTGCGCCCACCGTCGGTGAAGATCCCGTGGACCCGGTCGGTGGCCTCGATGTGCTGGCGCAGCGCCCCGATGTTGACGTAGGCGAGGACCGCGGCGTCGAGGGCGTTGCGGCCCAGGTGCGGGTAGGCGGCTGCGTGGGCGCCCTCGCCGAACCACTCGACCTCCATGGTCACCGCGGCGATCGCGTCCATCGAGAGCAGGTCGGCATCCGCGGGGTGGACCATCATCGCCGCATCGACGCCGTCGAGCGCTCCCCGGTCGATCATGTACGCCTTCCCGGCGCCGCCCTCCTCAGCGGGGGTCCCAAGGATGCGAACCCGGCCGCCGGCGTCGCTGGCGAGGGCGGCGGCAGCGAGACCGGCCCCCAGTCCAGCGGCGGCGATGACGTTGTGGCCGCAAGCGTGGCCGACGCCCGGCAGGGCGTCGTACTCGAGGCACACGGCGATCGTCGGCCCCTCGGCGCCGACCACGGCGTCGAACGCGGTGTCGAGCCCGAACGCCCCGGGGGTCACGTCCACGCCGGCGTCGCCGAGCGCGGCAGTGAGCACCGAGTGGGCGTGGTGCTCCTCGTAGCGGAGCTCCGGATGGGCGTGGATGTCGCGGGAGATCTCGATCAGGGTGGGGGCAAGGGCGTCGACGCGCGCCACCATCTCCGACCGCAGGTCCTCGACATCCACGGCATCCACCCTATTGCCTGACCCCGTCGACCAAGCCAGCGGAGACGATCAGACGACGACCGTGAGGGCGTCGGGCTCGACCCGCAGGGACAGGTCGCGGGCGCGGCCCACGACCTCACCGTCGAGCCGAACGGTGAGCGGACGCTCGAGGCGCACCTGGGTCGCTGGGCGACGCGTCCCGGTGATCGCCGGGTGCGGGAGGTGAGAGCCAGTGGGCAGTCGGGCCCGGACCTTGAGGACCTCGACGAGGGGGACGCGGGCGTCGTACGCGTCGAGGAGGCCGTCACCGGGGTGGGCCCGTGGCCCCACGTTCCACCCTCCGATCCAGGCGGCGTTCATGGCCACGAAGGCGCGACCCCGCCACCATGGCCCTCGGGCGACGAGGTGGGCAACGAACCAGTGCAGCCGTCCGTCGAGCATGGCGGCGCCGAGGTCACAGGGGAAGGTGGCGGCCGACTGCGAGCGGAGGCGGGCCTCGTCACCGCGGCCGCCGAGCGTGCGGCACAGGTCGCCGCCGAGCAGGCCCAGGGGTGGGACCGGCCTCCCCGACCGCCGGGCATCGGTGACCACAGCGCGCGCTTCGGCGTCGGAGCGCACCACCACGCCGTGCGGAGGGAGGGGCCGGCCGACCTCGCCCCACGCCTCACCCTTGCGGATCATCGCTCCCCTCCGCTGCCATCGTCGTCGACCCCCAGGCTCGACGAGGCCGAGACGACCCCACGGAAGAGTGCGTCGGCGGCCTCCCTCGCGGCCGTCGCGGTGGCCGCCACCGGCGCCACGTCGCCGACCTGGCGGAGGAGGTCGATGAGCTGCTTGACGTTGCGGACGAAGTCGCCGCCCGAGAGCTCCTCGTCCTCGAGGATCGCCGACAGCCCGTCACCGGCCGCCCACGCGTAGGCCAGCGCCACGAAGCCCGGGTCGAGCGGGCGGGTCGTCGGGAGCCCCGCCGCCTCCTCGGCGTCGACGAGGCGAGCGTGCATGGCGACCAGACGCGCCCACCGGGTCCGGACCTCGCCCGAGGGGAACCACGGAACTGGCGGCTCACCCGGCCCACGCGCCTCGAAGGTGAAGGTGGAGACGAGGCCGGCGAGCGAGGGCGGGTCGAGGCCGTCGAGGAGCCCGGTCCCGATCGACTCGGCGAGGAGGAGGTCGGCCTCGTGGTAGATCCGACACAGGCGGACGCCGGCGTCCGTGAGCGACCAGCCGTCGACGCATCCCCAGCGCTCGAGGACCTCCAGGACCCGCTCCAGCTGGTGGACCAGGGATGCCCGGCCGGCGCCGGCCTCCCGGTGGAGGCGCTCCCGCTCTCGCTCGAGGCGCTCCACCTGGACCGCCGCCCGACGGTGGGCGACCAGGTCGGGACAGGCGGCGACCGGGTGGTCGGCAACAGCCTTGGTGAGGGCCTCGAGGGTGGCGTCAGCACGCCGGTCGGCGTGGCGCGACCTGGTACCCGAGCCCAGCTTCGCACGAGCCAGGCGCCCGGCGACCTCCCGCTGGAAGGCCGTGGAGTTGGGTTGGTACGGCTCGGGCAGGGCGACGCGCCCAAGGCGACGGGGCGCTTCGGGGAAGTCGTCGGGTCCGAGGCTGAGGCGCCGACGCGTGGCGGTGAGGACCCTCAGCTTCACGTTGCCGTGGCGCCGGGTGGCGGTGAGGACCACCGCCGGACCCCCCGACTTCCCGCCAGGCACCCGCACGACGTCACCGGGGGTGAGGCGCGCCAAGGCCTCGTCGACCTCCCGGGCCTGCGAGGGCCGGTTGCGCCGAGTCTCGGCGAGGCGGCGCTCGAGGTCGACCAGCTCGGCGGCGTCCCCGAGGCGGCACTCCACCCCCTCCCGTTCCCGGGCCAGGCGCCCAGCGCTGCGGTCGAGGGCTGCCTCGATCCGGACGACGTCGCGGTCGGCCTGGTACTGGGCGAAGGAGAGACCGAGCAGGTGCTGCGCCGTCTCGGGGTCATAGCGACGGATGAGGTTGGCTGCCATGTTGTACGTGGGGCGGAAGGCGGAGGAGATGGCGAACGTGCGGGTCGACACCAGCGCTGCCACCTGCTCGAAGGTCACGAAGGGCGACCAGAGCACCACCGCGTAGCCGACCTCGTCGATCCCGCGGCGCCCGGCTCGCCCGGTCAGCTGTGTGTACTGGCCCGGTGTGAGCATCTCGTGGCGCTCGCCGGTGAACTTCGAGAGCTTCTCGATCACCACCGCCCGTGCCGGCATGTTGATGCCCAGCGCCAGCGTCTCGGTGGCGAAGACCACCTTCACCAGACCGGCGGTGAAGCAGGCCTCCACCGCCTCCTTGAACGGCGGCACCATCCCCGCGTGGTGGGCGGCGATGCCGGCCTCCATGCCCAGCATCCAGTGCTGCCAGCGGAGGACCTCGAGGTCGGCTCCGGACAGACCTGCCAGGCGGTCGCCGCAGATGGCGCGGATCTGGTCGCGCTCCTCGCGGCTGGTCAGGCGCACCCCCGCCTCGCGGAGCTGGGTCACGGCGTCGTCGCAGGCGGCCCGGCTGAAGATGAAGTAGATGGCAGGGAGCATCCCCTCGTCGTCGAGGCGGTCGATCACCTCGGCCCGGCGAGGGGTGTGGAGCCTCCTGCCTCCGGGGCGCTCGTCGGTCCGGCGACGCGGTCCACGGATGGCCTCGGCGTCGAGGCGGGAGGCCTGCGGGTTGGGGCGGGCCTGGACGAGGGTCGGGAGGAGGTGCGGTCGCTCGGCCGACCGGTCTCCGACCAGGTACAGGTTGTGCAGCTCGACCGGCCGGCGTTCCTCGATGATCGTCGCCGTCGGCCCTCGGACGGTGCTGATCCAGTCGCTGAGCTCCTCGGCGTTGGAGGCAGTTGCCGAGAGGCAGATCAGGCCGACGCCGGGGTCGAGGTGGATGATCACCTCCTCCCAGACCGGGCCTCGATACGGGTCCTGGAGGTAGTGGACCTCGTCGAGCACCACCCATCGCAGCCCACCGAGGGCGCCGGACCCGGCGTAGATCATGTTCCGGAGCACCTCGGTCGTCATCACGACCACCGGTGCGTCCCCGTTGATGCTGTTGTCACCGGTGAGGAGGCCGACCCGGTCGGCACCGTGGCGACGGGCGAGGTCGGCATACTTCTGGTTCGAGAGCGCCTTGATCGGGGTGGTGTAGAAGGCCTTCCCGCCCCTGGCAAGGGCGTCGGCGACGGCATGTTCCGCGACGACGGTCTTGCCGGAGCCCGTGGGCGCGGCCACGAGCACGCTGCGGCCTTCGTCGACGGCGTCCATGGCCCGGCGCTGGAAGTCGTCGAGGGGGAAGTCGTAGGGCGGGGTGTGGGTCACGGTCGCTTCAGGATGAACCGGCCGATCTGGATGTTCGCCTCGTAGAACAGGCAGAGCGGGATCGCCAGCGTGAGCAGGGTGAAGGGGTCGCCAGACGGGGTGATGACCGCGGTCGCCACGAAGATGATGACGATGGCGTAGCGGCGCCACGACGCCAGCTTGCGCCAGTGGAGGACCCCGGCGATCTGCAGGAACATGAGGACCACTGGGAACTCGAAGCCCACACCGAAGGCCAGCATCATGAAGGTGACCAGGCTGAGGTAGCGGCCTGGTGTGTAGAACGGCTCGAGATCTTGCCCGCCGATCTGGACGAGGAACTCGAGTGCCCGGGGGAACGACCAGAGGGCGAGGGCGGCACCGAGTAGGAACAGCACGATCGAGGACAGGACGAAGGGGATGGCGTAGCGCTTCTCCTTGGCGTAGAGCCCGGGGGTGATGAAGCGCCACAGCTGCCAGAGCACCACCGGCGACGCCAGCACCAGTCCCACGTACGCCGCGAGCTTGATCCGGATCGAGAACCCCTCGAGCGGGTCGGTGACGATCAGGCGGCACTCACGGTCGGCAGGGAGGATCTCGCAGTAGGGGTCGATGAGGATGTCGAGGATCTGCGGGTAGAGGATCCACCCCACGGCCGCCCCGGCGGCGATGGCCACGGCCGACTTGATGACCCGGGAGCGCAGCTCGGTGAGGTGTTCGGCGAGGGACATCTGCCCACCGTCGCCCGACCCGGGCGCGGCGTCCGGATCGTCCTCCCCGCCGCCGAGGCCGCGGCGCGAGCGCAGCGCCATCAGTCCGACCGACGGGCGTCGCGGTCCGTGGCTCCTGCCGACGACGGGTCGGCCTCGCCATCGGCGTCGTCGCCGTGACCGTCGTCGACGACGGGCTCAGGCGGGGCGAGGGTGGGATCGGCGGCATCACGCTCGGACCCCGCGACCGGCGGCGGCGTCGCCATCGGGGTGGGGCTCCGCTCGATCGTGGGGTTGCCCTGGACTGGCTCCTTCATGGCGTCGCGGAGCTCGGCCTGGAACCCGGAGCTGACCTTGCGCACCTCGGAGACGACCTGGCCCACCTTCCGGGCGGCCTGGGGGAGCTTGTCGGGGCCGAGGACCACCAGGGCGACGAACAGGACGACGAGGAGCTCTCCGGTACCGACGTTGAGCACGGTTCGAGCCTACCGGGGGGTGTGGGAGGCGACGGTGGCACCGGAGCGCCGACCGCGTCGCTCAACCGTGGCCATCGCAGCGGAGATCTCGCTGAGCCTGGCCAGCTCGGTGGCAAGCTCGCCGGCGGCCGAGGCCGCTTGCCGGACGAGGGCAGCGATCACGAGCCCGCCGAGCACGGCGACGAGGGCCGGGACCATCCAGATCGGCGACATCTCAGCCCGCTCCCGGCACGGGAGCGACCCTACCCGTCGACGACCATCGACGAGAGGTCCTCGAACCAGCTGTCGCCCGCCAGCAGGTCGTGGAACGCCAGGAGGTCGTCGTGGCTGAGGGGCGGGCCGGTGTGGACCTCGCTCAGCTCGGCGGGGAGGTGCCACACCTCGGCGGTCACGCCGGAGGTGATGAGCAGGTCGACGATGCGGCGCTCGGCTGCCTTGGTCACCGCCATGGTGCAGCTCGGGCACCTGAAGGCGTAGGAGCCGGCGTCGTCTGCGGCACAGACCCGGACCGTGACGTCACGGATGGAGAGCTCGACGTCGCCGCAGTCGGGGCAGCTGGCTCGGATGGTGGCCATCGGGGGTCTCCTTCGCGTCTTCCTTCCGCTTTTCATCGGCGCTCTGGTGTGCGACTTGAGTGACGATCTCGCGAGGATGTCGGGCATGGCCCCGCGCATCGCCCCCCTCCTGGACCCGCCCATCGGCTTCGCTCACCGGGGAGCCCGTGCCCACGCCCCGGAGAACACCCTCGAAGCCTTCACCCTGGCGGTGAGGCTGGGGGCGACGGGCCTCGAGAGCGACGCCTGGCTCACCACCGACGGCGAGGTCGTCCTCGACCACGACGGGTTGGTCCGCACCGGGTTGCGGCGCCGCCCGATCAGCGAGGTCCATCGCCGCGACCTCCCCTCGCACATCCCAACGCTGGCCGAGCTGTACGAGGAGTGCGGGACGGCGTTGCCCCTCTCCCTCGACGTCAAGGACCCCGACGCCGCCCCCGGGATCGTGGCGGTGGCGCGCGAGGCCGGCCAGGAGGCGCTGGGCAACCTCTGGCTGTGCTCCTGGAACTGGCGCCACGCAGCCGAGTGGCGCGCCCTCGACGACGACATCCGCCTGGTCGACTCGACCCGGATGAAGTTCCTCCGCAAGAAGGGCCCCGAGCGACGGGCGGCCACGCTGGCCGACGCCGGCATCGACGCCGTGAACCTCCACCGGGACGACTGGACGGGAGGCCTCACCACCCTCTTCCACCGCTTCGGGCGCTACGCCCTCGGCTGGGACGCCCAGCACCGCCGCCAGCTCGACGAGCTCATCGACATGGGCATCGACGGCGTCTTCAGCGACCACGTCGATCGAATGGTCGCCGCCCTCCAAGGACTCCCCGACCCCGGCGACCCCATCTGAGAAAGAGGCCTCTCAACTGGAAGCGAGCGGGTGGCACCGAGGGGAGGGGCCCGCCGCCGGAGCTTGCGGAGGCGGTGGGAAGGCCCCGCTCGGTGACGGGCCCCGTGAGCCCCGCTCGGTGACGGGCCCCGTTGGCCGCCGCCCCTAGAGGAGCGATAGGTCGGTGAGGGGCCACACCTTGATGAAGGCGCGGCCGACGATGAGGTCCTCGTCGATCGGCCCGAAGAACCGGCTGTCGCTAGAGTTGCCCCGGTTGTCGCCCATCACGAACACGTGACCCTCGGGGATGCGCACCGGTTCCATGTCCGCCGTGGTCGTCCCCTTGAGGTAGGGCTCGTCGAGGGGGCGTCCGTCGATGAGCACCACGCCGTCGACGACCGAGATCTCCTCACCGCCGAGGCCCACCACCCGCTTCACCAGGTCGTTGATGGTCGATGCCATCTCCTCGGGCGGACGCTCGAACACCACGAGGTCGCCCCGGTTCACGTCGTGGAGCTGGTAGGAGAGCTTGTTGACCAGCACCCGGTCCTGGTCCCGGAGGGTGGGGAACATCGACGCAGACGGGATGAAGAAGGCCTGGATGAGAAAGGTCTTCACCACCATCGCCACGGCGAGGGCACCGACGATGATCGCCACCCACTCCACGATGTTGCGGAGGCGGCCGTCGTCCTCCAGCCTGTCGTCGTCGTCGACGTCGTCGACGTCGTCGAGCTCGTTGACGCCGAGGTGGTCGACGGTGAGCGCGGTGGCGCGAGTGGGGTCGTACGGGGGCATCGGGTCGACGCCGGGGCGGTGTGGCACGTGGTGCTCGATCGGTCGAGGCTACCTGGAGGTGTAGCGATCCAGGACTCGCGCGGCGGCTGCAGCGGCGGTTCCCGATGCGCCGGACACCACCGTCGCTGAGGGCCCGAGTCGCAGGAGCAGGCGCTCGAGCCAGGCCCGCTCGCTGACGGCCAGCGTGACCCTGGTTCGCCCGCCGGATCGCTCTTCGACCGACTCCACCGGGTACTGCTCGACGACCCAGCGGGCGGCGGGGGCGAGGTCGAGCACCACCCGCGGGTCGTCGGCACGGGGGTCGTAGACGGCGAGGTCCGGTGCCGTGGCCGGCGGGTCGAAGCCCTGGTCGAGCAGGTCGAGGCCCCGGATGCGGTCCACGCGGAAGCGTCGGGGGGCCGTGGCGAGGTGGCACCAGGCGTGGAGGTACCACTCGCCGTCGGCCGCGAAGACCCCGTGGGGGTCCACCACCCGTCGCGTCCTCGTGTCACGGCCGTAGGCGTAGTAGTCGATCTCGACCTGCCGGTTTTCGGCGACGGCCTGGCGGAGGAGCTCGAGGACGCCGGCGGGAGCGACGCCGAGCTCGACGTCGAGGGCGTCGGCGGTGTCGATGCCGAGGACGGCAGCCACCTTCTCGAGCGCCCGTGCGAGCGGTCCTTCCGCCTCCGCACCCGGCACCGCCAGGAGGGCCGTCCCCGCGGCTACGAGCGCCAGGCCGTCCTCCGGGGTGAGTCGCAGCGGCTGGTCGAAGTAGTCGGCATAGCGGATCCAGACCCGCCCGTCACCGACATCGACCTCCATGAGGCTGTCCGGCGTGAAGGGGTGGACCCCGCAGAGGAACACCAGGTCGAGCTCGGCGATGAGCTCGGCCTCGGTGAGGTCGAACCGGGTGCAGACCTCCTCGATGGACGGCCCGTCGTTGGCCACCACCCACGGGACGAGGGCGAGGAGACGTCGCAGCCGGTCGTCGGCGCTGGGGCGACCCATCAGGACACCAGCGCTCGGAGCCACGCCACCATGTCGTCCCGCAGCTCGGCTGGTTCGAGCACCTCGGCGTGGTCGAGGAAGCCGAGGGCGAAGGATCGGAAGGCGTCGCGGTTCGTCACGGTGAGGGTGACCTCGACCGACCCGTCGTCGAGGTGGTCGACCAGCGCGTCGGGGCCGATGTGGTCCACCGCCCAGCCCGCCTGGTCGACATCGATGCGCAGCCGGGCGGCGACGGGCGCCTCGTCGCCCATCTGCCAGGGTTGCGGCGTCCCGTCGACCGGGCGGTCGGGCCGGTCGAAGACGCCGGGCTCGCCGGCCTCCACCTCCCCGTCGATGCGGTCGAGGCGGAAGCGCCGCTCCCCCACCCGGTCATGGTCGAAGCCATCGAGGTACCAGCGACCGCGGGCGTACGAGAGTCGGTAGGGGTCGACGACTCGGTGCCGGTCGCGGTAGCCGAACGTGACGGTCCGACGCTCGGCCACCGCCGAGAACAGCGGGGTCAGTGCCGGGATGGCGGGGATCGCGGCCACGGCGGCCGATGTCGGAGCGGGGGTGGCCGGTGCCCCGCCGAGCTTCCAGATCGCCTCATTGCCCCGCAGTCCCTCGAGGCGGACGGCGGCGGTGGCGAGGTGGAGGGCGGCCAGCTCGTCGGTGTCGAGGCCGGGGTTGCGCAGGGCGTACTGATCGCGCCGGATCGTGTAACCCTCCACTCGCGGGTCGCTGTCGGTGATCTCCTCGAGCTCCAGGGGGATCCCCATGTCCTTGAGGGCGTCTTTGTCCCGCTCGAAAGCCCGTCGGAAGGCGGATCGGTCCTCATAGTCCGGGTAGCCCGGCACGCGGGCCTGGAGCTCGGCCGCCGTCAGCGGCCTGGAGGCGTTCAGGAGCGCGGCGGTCAGGTTGAGGAGGCGCTCCAGGCGGGACACGGCCCGATCGTACCGGTGGCCCCGTGAGGGTCTAGAGGACGAGGGCAGCCGCCGCGGTCCCGGCCGCGCCGGCCACCGCGAAGAACCCCGGGTCGTCGTCGGGCGTGCGCCCCATGGAGGTCACGCGCAGCCGCATCAGGGCGAGGAGCGATGCCACGTCGACGTCCTCGACGGTGAGGAGCCGGTGACGGTCTGTCAGGCCGGCAGCGTCGAGGTCCGCCCGGACCCGTCCCTCGTGGGCACCCGCGGGCACGCCGATGGTGGCCCGTGCACGGGTGGCCAGAGCCAGTGCCGTCAGGGAGTGGTGGCTGACCCCCTGGTGGCGAAGGCGCGGGTCGGCGAGCGAGTACCGGACCGCGGCGACGGGCTGGCCCCCCAGCGTCTCGGTCAGGTCCAGGGCGGGACCCACCTCGAGCGCCGAGTAGCCGAGGCGGGTGGCGGTGCCGACCACGCCGGGGCCCATGGCCACGATGATCAGATCGGCCTCGAGGAGGTGGCGGGCCACGAGGAGCCCCGAGGCGACGTTGACCGCCTCGTGGTCACCACCGAAGGCGTGCCCGGCGGTGACGGTGCCGTCGACCAGGCCGACGTCCACCATGGCCGCCACCAGGTCGGACAGGGCCAGCGGGAGGGCCGCGCCATCGGTCATGAGGTAGACGACGCGGCTGTCGGGTCGTTGGTGCTTGAACGCCGAAGCGACGCACGGGACCTGGCTGTGGAGGCCGCAGACCACGACCGGCACGCCATCGAGGTCGTCGGCCTCCGCGAGCACGCCGGCGTGGAGCTCCTCGGCGGCGCCCGTGTCGACCTGGAGGCTCGTGTAGCGGAGCTTCATGATGTGGCCCGGCCCCGGCAGCTGGAGGGTGTCGCATGCCAGGTTCCAGTGGACGACGTGCCAGCCACCGGTCCCGAGCCCGAGCTCCACGGCGGTGGTGTTGACGATCACCTCGTCGCCGACCTCCACGGGGCCGGTGAGCTGGGTGAGGACGTAGGCCCTCGAGCGGGCGCCGGCATCATCACCGGAGAAGTCGACCTCGACCCGCTGGAGGCCAGGGCGTTCAGCGAGGAGCACCGAGACGGTGGCGGTGCGGAACGTCGGCACGAGGGGAGCCCGTCAGAGCGAGGCGATGAGCCGCTCGACCCGCTCGTCCTTGGCCTTGAAGGGGTCCTTGCAGAGCACGGTGCGCTGGGCCTGGTCGTTGAGCTTCAGGTGGACCCAGTCCACCGTGTAGTCCCGCTTGCGCTCCTTGGCCTTGCGGATGAACTCACCACGAAGGCGGGCCCGCGTGGTCTGAGGTGGCTCGAGGCCCCCGGGTCCGGCCCGGTCGATGGCCTCGTCGGTGCAGACGCGGTCGACCAGGCCGCGAGCTTCCATGCGGTAGTACAGCCCCCGATCGCGGTTCACGTCGTGGTACTGGAGGTCCATGAGGGCGACCTGTGGCGAGGTGAGAGGAAGGTCGTGGCGCTCGCGGTAGCGCTCGATCAGGTTGTGCTTGATGACCCAGTCGCACTCGCGGTCGAGGGTGAGCGGGTCCTTGGCCAGAGCGGTGAGGCAGTGCTCCCACATGGAGAGGGCCTGTTCCTCGAGCGGGCTCACGCCCTTGGTCTCGGCGTAGCGCAGCGCCCGGGTGAGGTACTCCGACTGGATGTCGAGGGCGCTGGCCTCGCGCCCGTTGGCCAGCCGGACGCGCTTGCGGCAGGTGGTGTCGTGGCTGATCTCACGGATGGCGCGGATGGGGTTCTCCAGGGTCATGTCGCGCAGGACCACCGACGGGTCCTCGAGCATGCGGAGGAGGACCGACGCCGCACCCACCTTCAAGAAGGTGGCGTACTCGCTCATGTTGGAGTCGCCGACGATCACGTGGAGGCGCCGGTAGCGCTCGGCGTCGGCATGGGGCTCGTCGCGGGTGTTGATGATGGGCCGGCTCCGCGTGGTGGCGCTCGAGACGCCCTCCCAGATGTGCTCCGCCCGCTGCGAGATGCAGTACATGGCGCCTCGCGCCGTCTGGAGGACCTTGCCGGCCCCCGCGTAGATCTGGCGGGAGACGAGGAAGGGGATGAGGACCTCGGCGTAGTGACCGAAGTCGTCCCGCCGGCTGGTGAGGTAGTTCTCGTGGCAGCCGTAGGAGTTGCCGGCCGAGTCGGTGTTGTTCTTGAAGAGGTGGATCGTGCCGCGGATCCCCTCCTCCCGCAGGCGCTGCTCGGCGAAGGTCAGCAGCTGCTCGAGGATGCGTTCGCCCGCCTTGTCGTGGACCACGAGGTCGTAGATGGAGTCGCACTCCGGCGTGGCGTACTCCGGGTGGCTGCCGACGTCGAGGTAGAGCCGAGCGCCGTTCTCGAGGAAGACGTTGGAGCTGCGCCCCCAGGACACCACCCGGCGGAACAGGTACCGGGCCACCTCGTCGGGGCTGAGACGGCGCTGCCCGCGCTGGGTGCAGGTGACGCCGTACTCGTTCTCCAAGCCGAAGATGCGCCGATCCACGGGGCCACGCTACCGGCGCCGACCGCCGCGCCCGTGCCAGTGGTCCGGTTCAGCCGAGGAGGCTGGTGAGCTCGTCGCCCTCGATGCGACGGAAGGCCCGCCCAACGATCGACCGCTCGAGCACGGCAACCTCGAGCTCGTCGGCGCCGAGTGCGCGATCGGGCCCGGCAAGGGCCCCGACGCTGGCCCGCAGCGTCGCCTGGAGGTCGCCGCCATCGATGTAGCCCTCACCGAGCCGGGTGGCGATGGCCTCCGCCTCCCCCCCGAGGACCACGAATCGGGTCTCGTCGACGACGCTGCCGTCGTAGAGGAGGTGGAAGAGCTGGTCACCCGCCGGTTCCGCGCCGACCTCGGCGATGAGGATCTCCACCTCCATGGGCTTCATCTCGTGGGTGAAGATGTTGCCGAGGATCTGGGCGTACTGGTTGGTGAGGCTCCGGGCGTCGACGTCCTCGCGGCTGTAGCTGTAGCCCTTGAGGTCGGCGGCGCGGACGCCTGCCCTCCGGAGCTGGTCGAACTCGTTGTAGCGACCCACGCCGGCGAACGCGATGCGGTCGTAGATCTCGCTGATCTTGCGCAGGTTGTTCGAGGTGTTCTCGGCGCAGACGAGGATGCCCCCGCCGTAGGTCGCGCCGACCAGGCTGCGGCCCCGGGCGATGCCCTTCCGGGCGTAGTCGGCCCGGTCCTTCATCACCTGCTCGGGCGCCACGTAGAACGGCATGCTCATCGGCCCGACCTCCCGATCGACGGTGCCGCACCCGAGCTGGAGGTGCTCTCGGGGGTCGACATCGAGTCGACCAGCGACCGGAACCGATCGCTGACCTCGTCGTCGGTCACCCTGGTGAAGCCCTCGGCGGTGATGGTGGCCATCGTGGGGAATATGCCCCGGACCAGGTCCGGGCCGCCGGTGGCGGAGTCCTCGTCGGCCGCCTGGAACAGGGCCCGGATGGCGAGGTCCAAGGTGGTGCCCCGGTCGGCGTCGATGCTGTAGCCGGTCTTGATCACCATGCCGGCGTGGAGGCTCCCGGAGCCTGTGGCGGCGAACTCCCCCTCCTCGTAGCGCCCGCCGGTCACGTCGTACTGGAAGAGCCGGCCCGAGCCACGGCGGGTGTCGTAACCGGCGAAGAGGGGGACCACCGCCAGGCCCTGCATGGCGGCGGGCAGGTGGTTGCGGACCATGCCCGACAGCTGGTTTGCCTTGCCCTCGAGGCTGAGGTGGGTGCCCTCCACCTTCTCGTAGTGCTCGAGCTGCAGCTGGAAGAGCTTCACCATGTCCATGGCCGGGCCGGCGGCACCGGCGATGGCGACGCCGGAGTGGCGGTCGGCCGGGTAGACCTTCTCCATCGTGCGGTGGCTGATGAGGTTGCCCGACGTGGCGCGGCGGTCGCCCGCCATCACCACGCCGTCGGCGTACCTCACGGCGACCACGGTGGTGCCGTGGGTGACGCCCTCGAGGGGGCCGGTCGGGGTGGGGGCCACGTTGCCGGTGCGGCGGAGGAGCTCGGCGAAGCTGGGCCCCGGGTCGTCGCCAGGCGAGAAGGTCGGGAACGTCATACCCCGCGGAGGCTACCGCCTGCCGTCGGCCAGCAGGCCCCTCGGTCAGAGCCCGAGCCACCCCTGCGGGGAGACGGTGGCCAGGTCGGTGGCGAGGATGCCCGCCTCGGACAGGGTGTAGAGGGTGTCGCCGATCACGAGTGACCTGCTGATGGCCGCGTGGCGGTCGGCCGGGGCGTGGCCCTGGTGGCTGATCCGGCCCCGCTCGGAGAGCGACCCATTGCCGCCCACATCGACGGCGACGGCGCCGGAGAACGGTGCGCCCGTCGGTTCACCACTCTCGCGGTCGTGTAGGTACATCTCCATGGGCACGATCGCCACTCGGTCAGCCGCCCACCACAGGAATGCCCGGTGCTCGTGCTCCACGGGCGACCAGCCCCCGGGGAAGGAGATGCGGTCCTCCTCCACCGGCGCCGCGAGGTTGGTGACGTCGAACGTGGAGACCTGCGAGCCCAGGGTGCGCCCCTCGTTGGTGGCGTCCTGGCCCACCCCGATGAGGCGGCCATCCTCGGCGGGGTGGAGGTAGGCGGAGTAGCCGGGGATCTTCAGCTTGCCGAGCAACCTCGGCGCGTCGGGGTCCGACAGGTCGATGGTGTAGAGCGGGTCGGTCTGGCGGAACGTCACCACGTAGCCGATGTCGCCCTGGTAGCGCACAGCGTAGATCTGCTCCGTGGTGCCGAGGCCGGCGAGGCGTCCCTTCTGCACCAGCTCCCCACCCTCCTCGGCCAGGGTGACGACGACGCTCTCGCTCGGCGTGCGGCCGTCGAAGGAGTCGATGGTGGTGGCGACGCGGAGCGTCCCCTCGTGCTCCGACAGGGAGAAGCTGTTCAGCAAGCGACCCTCGACCCGGCCCGAGCCCAGGTACGGCGTGGTGGCACCGGTGGTGTCGAAGGCGTGCAGGTCGGTGGTGACCCGCTGGGGTTCGGGCGCGATGTCTCTCGTCGTTGCGCCACCATCTGCGGGGACGGCGACCTCGCAGCAGCCCGACCAGTTCGCGGTGGAGACGTAGAGGCGGTCGGTGGACGCGTACACGGTCTCGGCGTTGGCGACCACCGCGGTGGCGTCCTGCGGCTCCAGCGACGCGGTGACGTCGATGGTGAGGACGGTGATCATGGCCGTGCCGGCGGGCTCGGCCGGCCGCGCCACTGCGTCGCAGGCGACGACGGGGCCGTCGTCGTCGCTCGGGAGCCACGCGTCGAGCGGTGCATCATCCACCGCCTGCTCCGTCCAGGCGTCGAGCTCGCCCTGCTCGTAGACAGCCGGGGTGGGCTGGCCCAGGTCGGGGTGGGTCCGAAGCACCACGCGGGCGAGCGTCCCGGTCATGCGCGCGCTGGCGTAGTCGCCCTCGAACGTCTTGGTCTCCACCACCACCGGGTTCGACGGCTCGCTGATGTCGACGGTGGTGAGGATGGTGACCGGCTGGCCCACCACCATCATGTCGCTGTGGCTGTTGATCCCGCGGCCGGCCAACGGCTGCGGGCTCGCTGTGTCACGGTAGGAGCGGCTGAGGACGGTCACCCGGTTGCCGGTGAGGAGGAGCTCCGACGACGCGTTCTCGGGCAGGGCGGCCACGCCGAGGAGCCGGGGGCCGTCGTCCGCTGGCTCGACGAGATGGAGCTCGCCGCCCGCCACGGCCACGATGAGATCACCGTTGGTCTTCACCACGTCCGGCTCGTCGACATCGACCTCCTGGAGGTTGGTGCCCGAGAAGGAGTCGTCGCCGTCGGCACCGACATCGCCGGTGGTGGCAGGAGCCGGTGCGGCGAGGTCGCCGGGGGCCGCCTCGGCCCGTGCGCCGGCCGCGGACTGTCCGGCTGTGGGGCCGCCGACGGCGACGGCGTCGCCTCCCATGCCGAAGCCCTGGTTCGCCGTCGCGAGGGTCTCCTCCCGGAAGAAGGCGAGCAGCTCGTCGCAGTCCCCGAAGGGCTGCAGCGACGCCGCTGACGCAAACTCGACGCCGTCGACGGCGAAGGCTCGGCCGGCACCCGGCGGCGATGCCGGGTGCCGGTCGAGGCCCTCGAGGCCGACAGCGGCCCCGACGAGCAGGACGATGGCGGTGCACCAGGCGAGGATCTTCACGACGGGCCTCCAAGAGGTCGGATGTGCCAGAGATCGGATGTGGAGGTGGGACGCTCCTCCGGTGGCTCTGGTTCCCGGGCCCGGGTTGGGTCTTCAGGCCGTACGCACGTGGGGCGCTACTCCCCGCCCTTCTGCACGTATCCCTTGACGAAGTCCTCCGCATTCGACTCGAGCACCTCGTCGATCTCGTCGAGGAGGTCATCGATCTCGTCCTTGATCTTCTCGCCGGTCTCGGAGCCCGCGGGCGCTTCCTCGACGACCTCCTCGGACTCCCGCTTGGGGGTCTGACGCTTGATCTGCTCACGTTCGGCCATCGGGGGTCACCTCGTTGCTAGGCGTCCATCCGAGCGAAGAGCTCAGCTGGTGTCGCACATCCATCCAGTAGTTCGTCGACGATCGCCGCGGTGCCGCGGAGGGGCTCCATCATGGGTACCCGGCGGAGCGGTTCTCCACCGGTATCGAAGACCAGCGAGTCCCAGTTGGCGGCCACGACCTGGTCGGGCCAGCGCTGCAGGCATCGCCCACGGAAGTAGGCGCGGGTGGTGGTGGGCGGCTCGGTCATGGCCGAGGTCACCTCGTCGTCGGTGGTGAGGCGCTCGACCCCGAGCCGGGCGAAGAGTGAGCGGTCGGGCCGGAGGTCGTGGTACTGCAGCGCCAGCGCGGCAAGGCGCGGGTCGCCCCACGCGAGGCCGTGGCGCTCGGCGTAGGCGTCGAGCAGCTTGCGCTTGGCCACCCAGTCGAGCTGGTCGGCGAGCGACATGGGGTCGGTCTCGAGGGCGGTGAGCACCGCCTCCCATCGCCGCAGGATGTCGGTCCCGACGTCCTCGCCGACGGCGTCGAGGCCCCGCACCTCGGCCCACTTGCGGGCGTGGTCGAGGTAGAGCCACTGGAGCTCGAGCGCGGTGGCTCGGGTCCCGTCGGTCAGGTCCAGGGTGGCTGTCAGGTCGGTGTCGTAGGACACTCGGCGCAGGGCCTGCACGGGCGCGACGAGGGCGAGCTCGCGGGGAACTTCCTCGTCCTCGATCATGGCGAGGACGATCGCCGTGGTCCCGACCTTGAGGTAGGTGGCCACCTCGGAGAGGTTGGCGTCGCCGATGATGACGTGGAGCCGGCGGTACTTCGAGGCGTCGCAGTGCGGCTCGTCGCGGGTGTTGACGATGGGCCGCTTGAGGGTGGTCTCGAGGCCGACCTCCTCCTCGAAGAAGTCGGCACGCTGCGACAGCTGGAACGGGACGTCACGCGACGAGGTGCCCGGCGCCTCGCACCCCACCTTGCCGGCGCCGGTGAAGATCTGGCGGGTGACGAAGAACGGGATGATGCCGGCGACGATGCGACCGAAGGGCACCGCCCGGTCCATCAGGTAGTTCTCGTGGCAGCCGTAGCTGTTGCCCTTGCCGTCGCTGTTGTTCTTGTGGACGACGATCTCCTCGTCCGGCGCCAGGCTGGCCCGGGCGACGGCCATGGACTCGATCAGGATCCGCTCGGCGGCCCGGTCCCACACGACGACCTCGCGGGCGTCGATGCACTCCGGTGTGGAGAGCTCGGGGTGGGCGTGGTCGACGTAGTAGCGCGCCCCGTTGGTGAGCACGGTGTTGACCAGGTTGGTCTCGACCTCGGGCGGGAGGGCGCCGGCGGCGGTGTCGCCTCGGGCGTCGTTGCCCGGCGACTCGTCCTCGAAGTCCCACGCCACCCGGCGCTGCAGAGACGACACGTAGGCATTGATCAGCAGCGACGATGCCGCGATCGGGTTGGACTCGCCGCCACCCCGGAGCACGATGCCGTACTCCGTCTCGATGCCGCAGACCTTCCGGATCGCCACGGGTCGACCCTACCGTCGCATCATGGGGGTGCGGGCGTCATGGACGCCCCCTCGCGCTCACAGGTACTGCCCCGTCGCCACCCGTTCGATCGAGCGCCCGCCGGTGGGCTCCTCGCTGTGCTCCCTGCTGACGAGGGTGCGGACGTAGACGATGCGCTCGCCCTTCTTGCCGGAGATCTTCGCCCAGTCGTCCGGGTTGGTGGTGTTGGGTAGGTCCTCGTGCTCCTTGTACTCCTGGGTGATCGAGGCGAGGAGGTCGGCGGTGCAGATGCCCCGCTCGCCGCCGCGGATCACCCGCTTGATCGCCAGCTTCTTGGCCCGCCGCACGATGTTCTCGATCATGGCGCCACTCGCGAAGTCCTTGTAGTAGAGGATCTCCTTGTCGCCGTTCTGGTAAGTGACCTCGAGGAATCGGTTGGTGTCGTCCTCGCGGTACATCTCGTCGACGGTGTGGGCGATCATGTCGGGCA
>DATKDW010000033.1 GCA_035512495.1 Acidimicrobiales bacterium | reverse complement strand
GGACCCGACTCGACGTGAGCGAGGACACCGACTTGAGCCCCGACCCAGACGACCCCGAAGGCCCGGCGCTCGCCGTCTACGCCTACCTGGGGATCCTCCTCGAGTCGATCGTCGCCGCCCTCGCCGACTAAGGCTCACGGGACCCGTCGCCGACAGAGCTTCAGGCGCGGGTCGGGGCTCCCCGGCGGCCGCGGGCGGTTTCCCACCGCTGAGATCGGGAGGTGACCAACCGTCGCTCGGGCCACCGGGGCAGGGCGACGAGCCCCAGGCGCAGCAGCACCAGGCCGGGGAGGCCCACCACCAGGGCGAGGCAGAGGGCGGCCACGATGCCAGAGAGCGGCGCGCCCCCGGCCGGGGTCGCGGGGAGGGCCCGGCCGGCCGACAGCACGACCGTGCCGGCGGAGCCGCCGGGACCGGGCCACCCCGCCTGCACGATGCCCTCGGCCAGCGCCAGCCCGGCGGTCGGCTGGGGGGTGTGTTCCTCGGCGAGCGCCCCGCCAGCCTTGGAGCCAGGATCGGGGACGGTGGAATCGGCCGGCGGCGATGGGGACGGCTCGGGTTGGGGCGGCGGACCGGTCGACGGCTGGGCGGCGACCGGTGGCGACGCGGCTGCTGCCCGGAATGGCGGAGCCGATGGCCGGCGGAACACCTCGACCACCCAGATGCGGCCGTCGTCGGTGCGCACCACGCCCACGCCCACCTCCTCGAGGTCGGGCCTCAGGATGACGTCGCGGTGGGTCGGTGAGGCCATGAAGGCGTCGTGGATGCCCTGGATCTCGCTGCCGACCCCTACGTTCTCGGCCACCACGTCCCACCCCTCGACCTCGGAACCGAGGTTGGGGTTGTGGTAGAGCTCGTCCCGGTCGACCATGCGCTGGGCGTGGCGGCGGGCGACCACGCGGAGGTCGTCGGCGACGGCCAGGGAGATCAGGCCCCGGGCGGTGCGCTCCTGGTTGGCGCGGGCGACGAAGCCGGCTTCGTCGCCGGGCGACGCGGCACGGGCGGCACCGGCGCCGGACGCTGCGAGGAGGGCGACGAGGGCGACGACAAAGACGACGGGGCGACGGGGCGTGTCGATGCACAGACGGTTCGGCGTCGCACCCCCCGTTTCCTGCACGGACCGTGGGTACCGACACGCGCCGTGTCGCTACCTCGGTGGTGGCCCCACGTCCCGACGGCGGGCTGCCAGCCAGTCCGATGCGGAGAAGTCGTCCTCGGCACTGTCAGCCTTGCGCTGGTTGCAGGCGGTGCAGGCGAAGACCAGGTTGGCCAGGCCGTCGGTGCCGCCGAGCGCCCGCGGGACCCGGTGGTCCACGGTGCGCCGCCGAGATCCCTCCCCCTCGAAGGCCACGCCACAGTAGAAGCACGTCGAGCCGCTCGAGCGGTTCCGCGCCGCCATGCGCCACGCCCGCAGCCGCCGGCGTCCGATGGCCCGCACGGCCCGCCACCTCGACCGTGGCGACATCGCTCGGCCGGTCAGGTGGGCGGCTCGGGGGCCGCGCTGAAGGTGGGCGAGAGGTGCGAGGTGTCGTTGAAGCACCGCACGATCCAGCGGTCGCGCGTGACCACCAGGTGAGAGATCGAGCCGTTGTCGGAGCCGACGAAGGCAAAGCCCCGGGCGGCACCCGACGCCAGGGCGATGGCCTGGCCGATGACTCCACCGTGGACGAACACGGCGACGGTCTGGTCCGGGTGAGCAGCAGCGATCCTTCCGATGCCGGCCTCGACACGAGCCGCGAACACCTCGGCCGGCTCGGCGCCGGGGATGACGTCCCACCGCTGCTCGGCCATCATCCGGACCGCGACGGGGTCGCCCTCGGCGACGCGCCGCCGGAACTCGCCGCCCTCCCACTCGCCGAGGTGGACCTCGCGCAGGTCGCGCTCCACCCGAACCTCGAGACCGAGGCGTCCGGCGAGGGGCGCCGCCGTCTCGTGGGTCCGCCGCAGGCTGGTGACGTAGATGGCGGCGATCTCCTCGCCCGAGGCGATCAGCCGGTCGGCCACCAGCTCGGCCTGGGCCACCCCGTTGGGGTCGAGGGGCGGGTCGCCGTGGCCGTCGACGAGCGGAAAGGGCCGCTCGGGCCGGGCGGGCGCCGACTCCCCGTGGCGCACGAGCAGGAGCTCGCAGGCCCCCGGCGGCGGGGTGAACCTCGGCTGTCGATACTCGGGTGCGTCGCTCATCACCAGCAACGCTAGGACGGCCGGCGTCGGTACCCTCGCCAGATGCCCCTGACGACGCGCGTGACCGTCGACGGGGGCGTGGCCCTGGAGGCCAGCGTCTGGGACGGGTCGGGCCCGGCGTTCCTGCTCGTGCACGGCCTGGCGTCGTGCCGGGCCCTCTGGGCCGCCGTGGCCGGCCACCTCGCGGACCGAGGCCACGCGGTCACCACCCTCGACCTGCGCGGCCATGGCGCCAGCGACGCGCCGGCCACCGGCTACGACATGGCCACGGTCGCCGCTGACGTGGTGAGGGTGATCCACGGCCTCGGGATCGAGGCGCCGGTTGTGGCCGGTCAGTCGTGGGGCGCCAACGTGGCGATCGAGGTGGCCTGGTCGACCCCCGGGGCGGTGGGGGGTGTGGCCTGCATCGACGGCGGGTGGATCGACCTCCGGTCGCGGTTCCCCGAGTGGGAGCGCTGCGCCACCGCGCTCGCCCCGCCGATCACCGATGGGATGCTGGCCTCGGCGCTCGAGGCCAGGCTGCGCGCCGCCCACCCGGACTGGCCCGACACGGGCATCGCCGCGGTGCTGGCGTGCTTCGACCACCGCGCCGACGGCACGGTCAGCCCCCGTCTGCCCCTCGAACGCCACCTCGACGTCCTCCACGGGCTCTGGGAGCACCGCCCCGGCGACCGCTACCCGGAGATGCGGGTGCCCGTGCTGCTCGTACCCGCCGGCCGGCCCGGCAACGACGGCGGCCCGGCACCGGCGGTGGCCGCCGCCGAGGCCGCCCTCCCGCGCAGCCGGACGGAGTGGGTCCTCGGCGACCACGACCTCCACGCCCAGCGCCCGGCGCTCGTGGCCAACCTCCTCGCCGGCGCCGTGGACGACGGCTTCTTCCCGGGGCGGCGATGACCGCGACGCCGACCGCCTTGCCGCGCCTGCTCACGATCATGGGCTCGGGGGAGACCAGCCCCACGATGGTCACCGTCCACCGCCGGCTGATCGATCGGCTGGGCCCCCCGCCGGTGCCCGCCGTGCTCCTCGACACCCCCTTCGGCTTCCAGGCCAACGCCGACGAGCTGTCGGCAAAGGCCGTCGCCTACTTCGCCACTTCGGTGGGGCTCGACATGGAGGTCGCCGGCCTCCGCCGCGTCGACGACGGCGACACCGTGGCGGTGGAGCGGGCGTCCGCCGGCCTCCGCCGGGCCCGCTACGCCTTCGCCGGGCCCGGCAGCCCCACCTACGCACTGCGCCAGTGGCGAGGGTCGCCCGTGCCAGGCGTGCTGGCCGAGAAGCTCGAGCGGGGCGGGGCGGTCACCTTCGCCAGCGCCGCCGCCCTCACCCTCGGGGTGGTCACCGTGCCCGTCTACGAGATCTACAAGGTCGGCGCCGAACCGCACTGGCTCGAGGGCCTCGATCTCCTCGCCCTGGCGGGCCTGCGGGCCGCCGTCATCCCCCACTTCGACAACGCCGAGGGCCGGAACCACGACACCCGCTTCTGCTACCTGGGCGCGGAGCGCCTGGCCCTCCTGGAGGCGGACCTTCCCGACGGGGCCTTCGTCCTCGGGGTCGACGAGCACACGGGCCTCGTCCTCGACCTCGACGCCGGGAGCGCCGAGGTGGTGGGCCTGGGCGTGGTGACCGTGCGGGTAGACGGCCGCAGCACCGAACTCCCCTCCGGCACCACCGTGGGCATCGAGGAGCTGGCGGACATCGCCGCCGGTCGCGGGGAGACCGGCGACCGGTCGGACGGAGGGGCCGACGTCGCCGGCCGTGTCACCGCCGACGCCACCGGCACCGGGAAGGCGGCCTCGCCCCTCCTCGATGAGGTCGCCCGCCTCCAGGACAGCTTCGACGCTGCCGTGGACAGGGATGCCGGGGCAGCGGCAGCCGCCGCCCTCGAGCTCGATGAGGTGCTCGTTCGGTGGGCCTCGGAGTCATTCGCCGAGGACGAGGCCGAGCGGGGGCGGTCCGCCCTGCGCTCGATGGTGATCCGCCTCGGCGAGCTGGCGGAAGAGGGCGTACGGGACCCGGCCGAGGTCGTGGCGCCCTTCGTGGAAGCGCTCCTGTCGGTGCGCGACGCCGCCCGGGACGCCCGCGACTGGTCCACCGCCGATGCCGTGCGCGACCGCCTCCTCGCCGCGGGCGTCACGATCAACGACAGCCCCTCGGGCACGACCTGGTCCCTCGACCGCTGAGGGGGAGGAGCCCCTGGGGCCGATGGGGAGCGACCGGCGACGGCTGCTACCGTGGCCCCGCCTCCGACGGCGCCGGCCCCCATCGTCCAGCGGCCTAGGACGCCGGCCTTTCACGCCGGTAACACGGGTTCGAATCCCGTTGGGGGTGCAACGTCGCCTAGTGTGTTCGGCGGCACCACGGTCCCGTGGAGCAGTCTGGAGTGCTCGCCACCCTGTCAAGGTGGAGGCCGCGGGTTCAAATCCCGTCGGGACCGCCAGGAGCGCGACCCCTCGGGGCCGTGGTCCCCGGTCGGGTAGCTCAGTTGGCAGAGCGCGCGCCTGAAAAGCGCGAGGTCACCGGATCGACGCCGGTCCCGACCACCACAAAGGCCCTGGTCAGACGGTCAGGGCCGGTCGTCGAGCGACCGCAGCGCGTCCTCCACCCCACGGTGAAAGGTCGGGTAGGCGCAGATCATGCGGCGGAGCTGCTCCACGGGGACCTCAGCGTGGACGGCCAAGGTGAGCATGCCGAGCACCTCGCCACCACTCGGGCCCATGCTGAGGGCGCCGACCACGACGCCGCGGCTCCCGTCGACGACGAGCTTGATCAGACCTTGCCGGACCGGTGGAATCCAACCTCGCGCCGTGCTCGGGACGTGGGCAGTGCCGCCGACGTACCCTGAGGCCGTGCTCCGCGCCGAGCAGCCAGAACAGGGGACCGGCACCGCCGCGCGCGACTGCTCGCAGGGCCATCCGAACCCGTTCGGTCACCCCTACTGCGGGAAGTGCGGCGAGCATCTCATCGGGCAGCCACCGCCGATGTGGACGGGTCCCGCCGAGGCGATGGCGGTCATCCGACATCCGCCGCACCTTCGACGGACCCTGCTGACCGCCCTCATCGTCGGGACCCTCCTGTTCTGCATCAACCAGCTCGATGTGGTGCTCGCCGGCGACGCCACCTCGACCGTCTGGTTCAAGGGCGCGCTGACCTACCTCGTCCCGTTCGCGGTCACCAACGTCGGGATCCTCATCGCCACGCACAGACGCCGATGAGTGGAACGAGCTCCCGCTGCTCCTTCTGTTCGTGCGGATCCTCAGCCGCCTCGGTTTGACCAGCGGACCCCGACACCGCCGCCAGCCGCAGAACGCCAGGTATGCACGTGCAGTAGACGCGCGCCAGGTCGCGGCACCTAGACCTGGGGTGCCGCAGATCAGGTGACGGCGGCGAGCGCCGCCTGGAACCGAGACTCGAGTGTGCCTGCGAGCGAGTCTGGAACCCGCTCGTCGTTTCCGCTCTGGTCAGTGGATGCGAAGAGGTCTGCCTTCACACCGATGGCCTGGCTCCAGCCGTGCAGCAGGTGGACTGGCGTCCACAGCGCTACACGCTCCTCGTCGAGAGCGAACTCGCGGCGGTAGGCCCTTCGGTAGGCCCGTCCCAGCATGGGCCCCGCGGCCCGAAGCGCGAGCCGCTCCGAAGCACTCCCCGCGGCCAGCCAGGCGACGCTGAACAGGAGCAGGGTTCGGGCCACGTCGCCATGCCGGTCGCCAACGCCGGCATCGGTCCAGTCGATGAGCTGGAGGCCTCCAGGGCCAACGATCACGTTGAGCGGATGAAAGTCGCCGTGGCACACCGTTGGTGGCCCGCCTCGGAGCCGCGGGGCGATGACCTCTACGTCGGTGAGCGCACGTCGGAGAGGCTCGTGGTCCAGTCGCTCGGCGGTATCCCGGGTTAGGGCCAACCGCCGGTCGAGCAGGTCATCCCCTGGAGGAAACCCGTCGGGATCGGCCCGGTGAACCTGGGCGTGAAGCTTCGCAAGCTCACCCATCAGCGAGCGGAACCGCCACGGCGACGAGAGAAGCACGGCCAGCAGCATCACCCCTGGCGCCCGCTCCATCACCTGGGCCGGTCGATCGAACGGTTCGCCCGGTTCGAGCACCTCGAGTACACGGGGAACCGGCAGGCCGGCCTCCGCGCACCAGTTCTGGATGGTCATCTCGCGGAGAGCAATGTCGAAGCGGTCCACGTCTGGCTTGATCCGCAGGACGAGCGGCCCTCGCCAGCCCTCGGGCACGTCGGAGCCGGTCAATGACACGAAGTGAATCTCGCTGTCGAACCCGTCACCGCTGGTCTCGGACGTTCCTTTGAGCTCCACATCGTTACCGAACCGGCCCCGCAGCCAGTCGACTAGCACCTGACCGGGATCGGAAGTCGGAGCTACCTCGCGATCGGATGACACAACTGCAACCATAACGACGCCGGTCCCGACCACCACGAGACCTACGAACGGGTCGCCAGCACGACCGTCAGCCCGCCGGTGGGCGAGCTCTGGAGCTCGCAGCGCTCGAAGAGGCGCCGGGCGACCCAGACGCCGTAACCCCCGGCGGAGCCCTCAGGCGGGCCGGCGTAGCCGAGCAGCACGTCGTCGACTCCCTTGCCCTGGTCGTCGACCACACAGGTGAGCTCGTCTCCGCGGGGCGCCCACACTCGCAACCGGGCGGTTCCGCCACCGTGCACGAGGGCGTTGGTGAGCACCTCGTTCAGCGCGAGCACCAGCTCGTGGATGCGTCCGTCCGCCATCCCGCTCCGGGCTGCCGCGGCGGCGAAGGCGTGGCGCGCGGGCCGAGGATCAGCCTCGACGACCAGGTCCACGTCGGGCTCCGTGTCAGGGACGGACGTGATCGGCGGCAACAGCCGGAACAGGATCTCCGGTTCGACGTAGGCGTCGCTCCGCCGGGTGGCGGTTGTGGTCAGCAGGTAGGGGTGGGTCCGGCGGGCGTCCTCGACCACGGTGGCTGGGAGGGTTCGGGAGTCGTACGGGCACACCACCGTGGCGTTGTGGCGACCGAGCACGGCGTTGAGCGCCGCCTCGTAGCGTGTCCAGGCCACCCACTCCGCCTCGGTGGAGCCGAACTCGACCTCGCCGATCACGAACGCCCTGGTGCCCGGCGGGAGCCCGTCGAGGATGGCTTCGTACCCGGCGATGGTGGAGACCGGGTGCTCGTACCACGCGGCGGCGTCGACGACTTCGATGTCGTCGAGGCTGCCACCGAGGCCACTGCGGAGGAGCTCGGCGTTGCGGCGCGGGACGACCGCGCGGACGTCGTCGCCAGCCCCCCGAGCCGTCTCGAGCAACGGGACGAAGGCCACCAGGTAGTCGTCGTCGGAGTCGTAGATGAACGCCTGGTGCTCGAAGGAGCAGGAGGACCGGTGGTCTGCGAGTGCGGACACTTCGTCCACCGTACCCACGGGTGCCCGAGAGCGATCGCAGCGAGGGGCACGGAGCCGTGCTCAGCCCGTCGCCGAGACCTCGGCCCAGCTCGGAAGGCTGGCGTCCTTGGCCGAGAGCTGGGCCTCGTCAGCCAGGTCGACGGGCAGCGGCCACGGGATGCCGAGCTCGGGGTCGAGGGGATCAACGGCGACGCCGGGCATTCCCGGCTCCCACTCCCGGTCGAAGCAGTACAGGTACTGGGTGGACTCGGCCAGCGCTTGGAAGCCATTGCAGACGCCAGGGGGCACCAGCACCTGGGTGCCAGGGCGGAGCACGGCGGTGACCACCCGGCCCCGGGTGGGTGAGTCCCGCCGAGCGTCGAGGTAGGCGCCGAAGGCCTCGCCCGAGGCCACCGCCACCAGCTTGGTCATGTCCTCGCCGTGCAGGCCCCGGATGGCGCCCCGCCGGGTCTCCGTCACGTTGACCTGGGCCCACGGGGGCGACGGAGGCAACCCGAGTGCCTCGGCGTAGGCGCCGGCGCGGTAGAGCTCGCGCACCGCCCCGCGGGGCTCGGCGACCGTCTTGACGGTGATGGTCCAGAGACCCTCGACCTCCGTCGGGCTGGCCTCGAAGGGGGTGACACCCACGGCGCTCACGCCAGCCCGAGGGCGCCGGGGAGCTCCCGATGGTCGGCGATCACCAGCTGAGCTTCGGGCTCGGGCCGGGTGTCGTCGTCGCTGATGCCCGTGTAGCGCACCGCCGTCATCCCCATGGCGAGGGCACCGGCCACGTCGGTGCGACGGATGTCGCCCACGTGGGCCGCGCGCTCCGGGGCCACGCCGCCCAGCCCGGCCAGGGCGTGCTCGAAGATGACCCTCGAGGGCTTGTAGTGGCCGACGTCGTCGGAGAACGACCAGTGGTCGAACAGCTCGAGCACCCCGTGGCGCTCGAGGTGGGCCCGCAGCGTGGTCGACGGTGTCATCCCGACGTCGCAGATGATGCCGAGCCGCAGTCCCGCCCCCGCGAGCTCGCGCAGGCACTCCTCGACGCCGTCGGCAAGGTGCAGCGCGGCGTGCTCCCCGGCAGTGGTGAAGGCATCCACCAGCGACCGGGCGACGTGGGGCGGCACGTCGAAGCCGAGGCGCTCCAGCATCTCCTCGGCAGCGTGGACGGCGCGGTACTGCTGGTTGGTGGTCCAGTGCTGGACGAAGCGTTCCCAGGACTCCTTGAACACGGCGTCGAGCAACGACCGCTCCATGGCGAAGCCGGCCTCCTCGAGCAGACCGGCCCAAGCCTCCCGACGGCGACCCGCGGTGTGACCGGCCTCCTCCCACACAAGGGTGTTCCAGAAGTCGAAGGTCACGACCTCGACCCGGCGCGGCGCCATCGTCTCAGCTGCGGCGCGCGTCGTCGTGGCCGACGCGCACCACGCCCTCGGCGCGGGCGGCGGCTGCGACACCGTCGGCCACGAGCTCGACGACCTTCTTGTTGAACACGCTCGGCACCACGTAGCTCGGGGAGAGCTCGTCGTCGGGGACGGCCTCGGCGATGGCGGTCGCCGCCGCCAGCTTCATCCCCTCGGTGATGGTGGTGGCGCCGGCGTCGAGGGCACCCCGGAAGATGCCGGGGAAGCACAGCACGTTGTTGATCTGGTTGGGGTAGTCGCTGCGCCCGGTGGCGATGACCGACGCCAGGCCGGCAGCGTCCTCGGGGAGGATCTCCGGATCGGGGTTGGCCAGAGCGAAGACGATGGGGTCGTCGTGCATCACCCGCAGGTCGTCGCGAAGCAGGAGGCCGGGGCCGCTCACGCCGACGAACACGTCGGCGCCGGGCATGACCTCGTGGATCGCCCCAGTCCGGTGTTCGGGGTTGGTGTGCTCGGCGAACCACTGCTTCGACGCGTTGAGCCCGCTGCGACCGTCGTACACCGCGCCCTTGCGGTCGACGCCGATGACGTTCTCGACGCCGGACTGCATCAGGATCTTGGCGATGGCGACCCCGGCGGCGCCGACACCGGCGATGACCACCTTGAGGTCGGCCATCTTCTTGTCGACCAGCTTCAGGCTGTTCTGCAGGGCGGCGAGGACCACCACGGCGGTGCCGTGCTGGTCGTCGTGGAACACGGGGATGTCGAGGCGGTCCTTGAGCCGCTCCTCGACCTCGAAGCACCGCGGGGCGGCGATGTCCTCGAGGTTCACGCCACCGAACACCGTGGCGAGGCGCTCGACCGACTCGATGATCTGCTCGGCTCCGGCGTCGACCTCGCCCGCGGCGGCGTCGGGGTTCGGCCGGTCGACCTCGAGGCAGATGGGGAAGGCGTCGATGCCGGCGAACTCCTTGAACAGGAGCGCCTTGCCTTCCATGACCGGCAGGGATGCGGCGGGGCCGATGTCGCCCAGGCCGAGCACTGCCGTGCCGTCGGTGACGATGGCGACGGTGTTCTTCTTGATGGTGAGGTTGTGGACTTCGCTGGGTCGGGCGGCGATCGCGTTGCAGACCCGGGCGACGCCGGGCGTGTAGGCCATGGACAGGTCGGATCGGTCGCGCAGCGGGATCTTGGAGCGCACCTCGATCTTGCCGCCGGTGTGGAGCAGGAAGGTGCGGTCGAGGACGCTGACCAACCGCACACCCTCGAGGGCGCCGACCGCCTCACCCAGGGCCGTGGCGTGGGCCTCGTCACGGGCGTCGACGGTGAGGTCCTCCAGCAGGGTCTCGCCGGCGGCGTCGACGATGTCGATGGCCACGATGTTCCCCCCGGCGTCCCCGATCGCCGTCGCCACCCGCCCGAGCGTCCCCGGCCGGTCGTCGACCTCGATGCGGACAGAGACGGAGTAGGCGGCGTTCGGAGTCCCCATAGAAGCAGCGAGGCTACTGCCGCCTCAACACCCACCCCCAAGCGGAACCGGAGCCCAAGCGCGACGACGCCCCTCCCCAAAACCGAGAGGAGAGGCGATCGTGCGTCTCGACCCCTATCGCTCCTCGGTCGACATCTCCTCGAGGCAGCGCTTGATCTCGCTGGCGCGGAAGCGGCGGTGGCCGCCAAGGGTCCGGATGGCGGTGAGCTTGCCGGCTCGAGCCCACCGGGTGACCGTCTTGGGGTTCACACGAAAGAGCTGTGCGACCTCAGAGGGGGTGAGCAGTGCCTCGGGGGCATTGAAGTCATCGTTCTGGGCCATCTGAGTCTCCGTGTGAGTCGTTGTGGTGGGATGGTGGGGGACGGGCGCCGAAGGGACGTGTGTCCTTTTCCTCCCCCAATCTACGACTGGTCGCCATTGCAGCCAATGGCTCGGTCGGGCCATTTGCCGGACCCGAACGGACTAGTCACTACCCGAGGTGGCGCGGCGCCATTCACCACCACGGTCGCCCCGTCTCGCGCGTGGGTACTCTCGGACCGTGACGGCCGTCTACGAGGAGCTCGGGGGAGCAAGCCACGAGCGCGTCGTGCGGTGCTCCGACGACGCCGCCGGTCTGCGGGCGATCATCGCCGTGCACTCCACCGTGCTCGGCCCCGCCCTCGGCGGCACCCGCTTCCGCCGGTACCGCTCCGACGACGACGCCCTCGACGACGTGCTGCGCCTGGCGGCCGGCATGACCTCCAAGGCCGCGGTCGCCGGCCTCGACCTCGGTGGCGGCAAGGCGGTGATCCTCGGCGACCCCGCCGTCGACCGGACCGACGAGCTCATCCGGGCCTACGGGCGGGCCGTCGACCACCTCGCCGGGACCTACCTGACGGCCGAGGACGTCGGCACGACCCAGGCCGACATGGACCTCGTCCGGACCGTGACCAGGCACGTGACCGGGGTGAGCGAGTCCCTCGGGGGGTCGGGCGACCCCTCCCCCGCCACCGCCCTCGGCGTCCGGTGCGCGATGTCGGCCGTCGCCGCCGATCTCTGGGGCGACAGCTCCCTCGAGGGGCGCCGCATCGTGGTGAGCGGGGTGGGCAAGGTCGGCAGCGCCCTCGTGGGCCACCTCGTGTCGGCCGGCGCGGTGGTCAGCGTGGCCGACATCGACCCGGCCGCCGCCGGGCGCATGGCGGCGCGACACGGCGTGGAGGTCGTCGGGGTGGCCGATGCCCACCGCACCCCCTGCGACATCCTCTCCCCCTGCGCCCTCGGTGGCGCCTTCAACGCCCAGACCATCCCCGAGCTGGCGTGCGCCGCCGTGGTCGGCTCGGCCAACAACCAGCTCGCCGAGCCCGACGACGCCAGCCGCCTCGCCGACGCCGGGGTCCTCTACGCTCCCGACTACGTGGTGAACGCAGGAGGGGTGATCAACATCGCCGAGGAGCGGCACCGTGACGGCTACGACCGGGAGCGGGCTCACCGTGCGATCGCCCGGGTCGAGGCCACGACCGCCACGGTCCTGGCCACGGCCCGAGCCGAGGGGATCACGACCACCGCCGCCGCCGACCGGGTGGCCGAGGAGCGCCTCGACGCGGCGAGGAAGACACCGCACCACCACGACTGAGCGAGCAGGGGGCACTCATGGCCAGCACCATCGACCGCGGCACCACCGGTGAGGGGGCCGCGGACGACGATGGGGGCCGGGGGGGGACCTACCGTGGCATGCCGACCGACGAGCTCGTCGCCGACCTCCGTCTGGCCTGCACCTCGAGGGCAATCGACGACCGCCAGCTCGGCATGCAGAAGCAGAGCCGAGTCTTCTTCCAGATCTCCGGTGCCGGTCACGAGGCACTGGGGCTGGGGCTGGCCCGGCACCTCCGCCCCGGCTACGACTGGTTCTTCCCCTACTACCGCGACCAGGCACTGGTCCTGGGGCTAGGCGTCTCCCCGCTCGACATCCTGCTCCAGGCCGTGGGCTCGGCCGACTGCCCCTCCTCGGCCGGTCGCCAGATGCCGAGCCACTGGGGCTCGACCGAACTCCACATCGTCAGCCAGTCGAGCCCCACGGGCAGCCAGTGCCTCCCTGCCGTGGGCTGCGCCGAGGCCTCCCGCTACATCTCCCGACGGCCGCAGATGGAGGGCTGCCACGCCCACGGCGACGAGGTCACCTACGTCTCACTCGGCGAAGGGGCGACATCAGAGGGAGAGTTCTGGGAGAGCCTCAACACGGCGTGCACCCTCCACCTCCCCGTGGTGTTCGTCATCGCCGACAACGGCTACGCCATCTCCGTGCCCTCGACCGATCAGGCGCCGGCGCCCGTGGCCGAGCTGGTGCAGGGCTTCCGGGGCCTCGCCGTGCACCGCATCGACGGCACCGACTACCCCGCGGTCCGTGAGGCGGCGGCGCGGGCCATCGCCAAGGTGCGCGCCGGCGAGGGTCCCGCCCTCATCCACGCCATGGTGACCCGGCCCTACTCGCACTCCGGCGCCGACACCCAGAGCAAGTACCGCCTGCCCCAGGAGCTCGAGGTGGAGGCCCTCTTGGACCCCATCGACCGCCTCGAGCGCGAGCTGATCGAGGCGGGCGTCATCACCAAAGACGAGGCGGCCGCCATCCGCGACGACGCCAAGGCGTCGGTGGGTGCGGCAGCCCGCCAGGCCATGGCCGGCACCCGCCCCGACCCGGCGACGGTTGGCGAGCACGTCGTCGCCCTGCCTGACGTTGCGCCCCACGAGGAACCTGGCGACGGGGAACCGGTCACCTTCGGCGCGGCCATCCGCCTCACCCTCCACGAGCAGATGGAGGCCGACGAGCGCATCCGGGTCTTCGGGGAGGACGTGGCCGACGCCCGTGAGGCGGTGCTGGCCGAGGTCGAGGGCAAGGGAGGCGTCTTCGGCACCACCTTGGGGTTGCAGAAGGCCTTCGGCCAGGCCCGCTGCTACAACACCCCCCTCGCCGAGGCCAACATCGTCGGCCGGGCGATCGGCCAGGGGCTGCGGGGGCTGCGGCCGGCGCCGGAGATCCAGTTCTTCGACTACATCTGGCCCGCCATGCAGCAGATCAAGAGCGAGGCAGCCACGCTGCGCTGGCGATCGAACGGCGCCTACCGCTGCCCGATGGTGCTGCGCGTCCCCATCGGCGGCTACCTCACCGGCGGGTCGATCTGGCACTCGCAGTGCGGGGAGTCGATCTTCACCCACATCCCGGGCCTGCTCGTCGCCTTCCCCTCCCGGGCGAGCGATGCCTCGGGGCTGCTGCGCTACGCCTTCCGCTGCGAGGACCCGGTGCTCTTCCTCGAGCACAAGCACCTGCTGCGCCAGCCCTACGCCCGCGACCCTCTGCCCGGACCCAACCACGTGATCCCGTTCGGGCGGGCGACCTATGTGCAGCGCGGTACCGACCTGACCATCGTCACCTACGGCGCCACCGTCGAGAAGAGCCGTCAGGCGGCCGCCCGCCTCGCCGAGGAGCAGGGCGCGTCGGTGGAGATCGTCGACCTCCGGTCGCTGGCCCCGTGGGACCACGACCTCGTCGCCGAGTCGGTGGCCCGGACGGCCAAGGTCCTCGTCGTGCACGAGGACGTCCTCACCGGCGGCTTCGGTGCCGAGGTGGCGGCCTGGGTCGGCGCCGAGTGCTTCGCCGACCTCGACGCCCCGGTGCGGCGCGTCGGCGCGCTCGACAACCACGTGCCCTACGAGCCCACCCTCGAGACCGCCACCCTGCCCCAGGTGGACGACATCGTCGCCGCCGCACGGGACCTCATCGCCTTCTAGTTCGACACCCCGTCGCCCCCGGGTCGCACCGGGTGCGATCATCGGGTCATGGACGCTCGCACCGCGCTGGCGCGCGACATCTTCACCACGGCCCACCTCACCGGCGAGTTCACGCTGCGGTCGGGCGCCACCTCCACCGAGTACTTCGACAAGTACCTCTTCGAAGCCCAACCCGCCCTCCTCGGGCGCATCGTCGAGGCCCTCGCGCCCCTCGTACCCGACGGCACCGAGGCCCTCGCCGGCCTCGAGCTGGGCGGGATCCCCATCGCCACCCGCCTCTCCCAGGTGACGGGCCTGCCCGCCCTGTTCGTGCGCAAGGCGGCCAAGACCTACGGCACCTGCCGTCTTGCCGAGGGTGGTGAGCTCGAGGGACGACGCCTCACGGTGGTGGAGGACGTCGTGACCTCCGGCGGGCAGGTGCTGACGAGCTGCGGTGACCTGCGCGCGGCCGGCGCCGAGGTGGCCACCGTGATCTGCGTCATCGACCGGGAGGCCGGCGGTCGCAAGGCCTTCGACGCCGATGGCCTCGAGCTGCGAGCCCTGTTCACGATGTCGGAGCTCAAGGCCGCCGGAGGCTGATCAGCCCACCCGGCTCCCGCACGACCAGCACGAGAGCGGCCGCGGCCGACACCGCAACGAGCACGGCGACGGTGCCCGCCACCACCCGGGCGCCTCGGGCCCGCTCACCGGCCGGGTCGTAGCGAAAGCCCTCGATGGCGGCGAACTGCTCGTCGTCGAGCACCAGATCGTCGCCGGCACCCGACACGTCGTCGAGGTACACCGCTGCGTCCCGGTCGCGCGCCACGTGGAGGGCGATGCGCTCCCCGCCGACGAGGGCAGGGACGACCAGCACCGGGACCGGCCCCGAGCCGTCACCCGGCCGGAAGGTGCGCTGGCGGACCGCGCCCGCCCGGCCGCCCACCACCGCCCCCTCAACGCCGGCGTGGGCCAGGGCGCGCTCGGTGAACGCCCGGGCATCATCGGCAGTCATGGCCGGGGACGGGCGTCCAGCGGCGTAGAGGCCGGCAACGACCAGGACCCCCACCACGACCACCGCCACGGCGACCAGGGACGCGACGCCGACCCGTGCCCCCACGGCGTCAGTCGTCATCGATCCCGCACTCGACACGTCGGCGGTCGCGGCGGCGGCAGCGGCCGACGGCGTCGAGGGCCAGCAGCTCGTCGACCCGGCGGAGCAGCGCGTCGACCTCGAAGGGCTTGCCCACGACGTCCAAGGCGCCGAGGTCGTAGGCGCGTCGCTCGGCGGCCTTGTTGCCCACCAGGGCCGACAGCACCACCACGGGCACCTCTTCCGGTCGATCCCGCAGCGCGACGAGGACCCCCCACCCGTCGAGGACTGGCATCATCAGGTCGAGCAGGACCAGGTCGGGCAGGTGGCCGGTGAGGCGGTCGAGCGCCATGCGACCGTCGGCGGCGAGCAGGACCTCGTGGCCGTGGGCCTCGAGGCTCAGCCGGACCACCATCAAGATGTCGGGCTCGTCGTCGACGACGAGGATGCGGGCCACGTCAGCTGGCGTGGCGCGGGACGAGCTCGACGCGCCCGGTTCCGGGGACGACCTCACCGATCTCCATGGCCCGGTGGCCGGCGGCGCGCAACACGTCGAGGGCCTTGAACGCGTCGGCGGCGGGGACGGCCACGACCATCCCGATCCCGAGGTTGAACACGCGGGTCATCTCGGTGTCGTCCACCTCGCCTGAACGTTGGATCTCTCCGAAGATGCGGGGGACCTCCCACGTCTCGCGCCGGACCACGGCGTCGGCCCCCGGGGGCAGGACCCGCGCCAGGTTGCCGACGATGCCGCCCCCGGTGATGTGGGCGACCGCCCGCACGTCGACGGCGCGCTGCAGGGCACCGATGGCCGGGGCGTAGATGACCGACGGCTCGAGCAGCTCCTCGGCCAGGGTCCGGGAGGACCCGGGGAAGGCAGGGTCGTCGAGGCGACGACCGGCCACCTCCAAGAGCACCCGTCGGGCAAGGGAGTACCCGTTGGACCGCAGGCCGGGCGAGGGGAGGCCAAGGAGGACGTCGCCCGGCCCCAGGTGCTCGCCCGTGATCAGGCGGTCACGCTCGGCCACGCCCACAGCGAAGCCGACGAGGTCGAACTCGCCGGGCTCCATGGCGCCGGGGTGCTCCGCCATCTCCCCGCCGATCAGGGCGCACCCGGCCTGGCGGCATCCCTCGGCAACGCCACCGACGAGCGACTCGATGTGGTCGGGGTCGAGGCGGCCCACAGCGATGTAGTCGAGGAAGAACAGCGGCTCCGCTCCCTGGCACACCAGGTCGTCGACGCACATGGCGACGAGGTCGACCCCGATGGTGTCGAAGCGCCCGGTGGCCTGGGCCACGAGTGCCTTGGTGCCCACGCCGTCGGTTGCGGCCACGAGCACGGGGTTGCGGTAGCGCGACCGGTCGAGGGCGAAGAGGCCCCCGAAGCCGCCGATGTCGCCGATGACCTCGGGGCGGAAGGTGGAGCGGACCTTGTCCTTGATGCGCTGCACGGCTGCCTCGCCGGCATCGATGCTGACACCGGCGGACTCGTAGGTCTCACCCAAGGGGCGGCACCTCGATCTGGTGGAGCTCCCGCTCCGTTCCGCCCATGGGCATGTCGTTGCCCTCCAGGACCCCCTTGCGCAGGGTCACCGGCACCTCCACCGGATAGCGCCCGGTGAGGCAGGCGTCGCAGAAGCCACCACCGGTCGCTCCAGTGGCCTCGGTGAGGCGGTCGAGGGTGATGTAGACGAGCGAGTCGGCGCCCACGTACTCGCGGATCTCGTCGACGGTGAGGTTGGCGGCGAGGAGCTCGGAGCGCTCACCGGTGTCCATCCCGTAGAAGCAGGGCCAGCGGTAGGGCGGCGACATGATCCGGAGGTGCACCTCGGCGGCACCAGCCTCGCGCAGCATTCGGACCACCGCCTTCTGGGTGGTGCCCCGCACGATGGAGTCGTCGACGACGACCAGGCGCTTGCCCTCCACGTTCTCGCGGATGGGGTTGAGCTTCATGCGCACGGCGTTGGCCCGCAGCGCCTGCGTCGGGGCGATGAAGGTGCGCCCGATGTAGCGGTTCTTCACGAAGGCGTCGCCGTAGGGGATGCCCGATGCTCGGGCGAAGCCCTGTGCCGCGGGCACCCCCGACTCGGGCACCGGGACCACGATGTCGGCGTCAACCGGCGCCTGGCGGGCGAGCTGCTCACCCATGCGCTGGCGGGCGGCGTGGACGCTCTGGCCGTAGAGGCGGCTGTCGGGCCGGGCGAAGTACACGAACTCGAACAGGCACAGCTTGGGGTCGATCTGCGAGCTGTCGAACGGGTGGATCGACCGGTAGCCCGTGGCGTCGATCACCACCATCTCCCCCGGCTCGAGCTCGCGCACGAAGTGGGCGCCGACGATGTCGAGCGCCGGCGTCTCCGAAGCCAGCACCCAGCCACCGTCGATCTTGCCGAGGCACAGGGGACGGAACCCGTTCGGGTCACGCACGCCGATGAGGTGGCCCTGGTCGACGAACACGAAGGAGAAGGCCCCCTCCAGGCAGGGGAGCACGGCGGTGAGGGCGTGCTCGAGCTCGCGCCCGTCGCTGCGCTCACCCGTCCGGCCGATCTCGGCGGCGAGGAGCTCGGCGACGAGGTCGCTGTCGCTGCCCGTGCCCGTGCCCGGAAGCATCCCCGCCTCCGCGGCGAGCGCCTCGGTGTTGGTGAGGTTGCCGTTGTGGCCCAGGGCGAACTCGGCCGACTCGACGTCGCGGTACACCGGCTGGGCGTTGCGCCAGGTGCTCGACCCGGTGGTGGAGTACCGGGTGTGGCCCACGGCCACATGGCCCACCAGCGAGGCCAGGCGCCGCTCGTCGAACACGTTGGTGACCAGGCCCATGTCCTTGTCGACGAAGATCGACTCGCCGTCGGACACCGCCATGCCGGCAGCCTCCTGCCCACGGTGCTGGAGGGCGAACATACCCAGGTAGGTGAGCTTGGCCACCTCCTGGCCAGGGGCGTAGACGCCGAAGACGCCGCATGCCTCCCGCGGCTTGCCGAGATCGCCGCCCAGCAGGTCGTCGTCGATCTCGATCGGGTCGGCGCGCGTCACTGCTCCATGGTGCCACGACCACGCCGCGATCCGGCGATCCCGGGCATCCACCGCCGCCCCGGAACCTTCCGGCCGGAGGGTCAGCCCGAGACGCTTCCGGCCGCGAAGGCGGTCGGGAGGGTGTCGCGCCAGGCGGTGACCACTTCGTCGACGGCGACGTCGACCAGGTCGTCGACGCGCAGGCGGTCGCCGGCGACGGTGCCGAGCTCGGCGACGGGCACACCGGCCTGCTCGCAGCGGGCACGCACGGCGTCGAGCCGATTGGGGGTGACGCACAGCACCACCCGGGATGCCGCCTCGGAGAAGAGCTCGCCCACCCCGTCGAGGCCACGCACGTCGACACCCAGGCCCGAACGGGCGACGAGCTCGCCGAGGGCGCCGGCCAGGCCACCGTCGGCTACGTCGTGGAGGCCGGCGACGGCACCGTCGGCCACCAGGCTCCGCACCACGTCGGCCACGGCCGTGTGAGCCTGCAGGTCGAGCTCGGGCAGGGAGCCCACCGGCCGGCCGCCGCCCGAGGCTCGGGCGGCGAAGCGGGAGCCGCCCAGCTCCGACGAGCGGGGCCCCACCAGCAGGAGGTGGCCGCCGTCGACCAGGCCCACCCCAGGCGGCCGGCGGTCGAGGCGGTCGACCACGCCGAGGAGGCCGATCACCGGCGTGGGGTCGATGTCGCGGCCCTTGCTCTCGTTGTAGAGGCTGACGTTGCCGCCGATCACCGGCACGCCGAGCGCACGGCAGGCGTCGCCCATGCCGTCGATCGACTCCGACAGCTGCCACATGACCTCGGGGTGCTCGGGGTTCCCGAAGTTGAGGCAGTTGACGACGGCCCGGGGCCGAGCGCCCACGCACGCCAGGTTGAGGACAGACTCCGCCACCACCATGGCGGTGCCCGCGCGGGGGTCGACGGCGCACCAGCGGTGGTTGCCGTCGGTGGTCAGCGCCAGGCCACGACCAGTGTCGGCCCCGGTGGTGGGGTGCTTGAGGCGCAGCACCACGGCATCGCCACCGGGGCCCTCGACGGTGTTGAGGAACAGCTGCGAGTCGTACTGGCTCGACACCCAGGAGGTGTCCATGAGCGAGTCCAGCAGGTGCTCGGTCGCATCGGCCGCCTCGATGGCGGCGGGGTCGACGCCCGCCACCGGGGCCGGGCGTTCGAGCGGGCGCTCGTAGAGCGGGGCGTCGTCGTGGAGGGAGGAGGCGGGGATGTCGGCGAGGGGCTCGTTCTCGAACCCGTCGTGGATGCGGAGCCGACCGGTGTCGGTGACCCGGCCGATGACGCTGGCCCGCACCTCCCAGCGCTCGCAGATGGCGAGCACCTCGTCGAGGCCGTCAGGCTCGACGATGGCGAGCATGCGCTCCTGGGTCTCGCTGGTCATGACCTCGAAGGGCTCCATGGCCGGCGCCCGGCGGGCCACGGCGCTGATGTCGACGTCCATGCCGACCCCGCCGCGGCTGGCGGTCTCGCTGGTGGCACCGGTGAGGCCGGCGGCGCCGAGGTCCTGGATGCCGACCACCAGGCCCGCATCGAGCAGGGCGAGGCACGCCTCGATCAGACGCTTCTCCTCGAAGGGATCGCCCACCTGCACGCTGGGCCGCTTGGCCTGCTCGTCCTCGCCCTCGGCGAAGCCGGCGCTGGCCAACACGCTGGCCCCGCCGATGCCCTCGCGGCCGGTGGCCGAGCCGAGCAGCACGGCCAGGTTGCCCACGCCCGACGCCTGGCCAAGCACCAGGCGCTCGGTGGGCAGCAGACCGAGGCAGAGCACGTTGACGAGGGGGTTCTCGGTGTAGGTCTCGTCGCAGACGACCTCGCCGCCCACGGTGGGCACGCCCACCGAGTTCCCGTAGCCGGAGATGCCGCTGACGATCCCCTCGAGGATCCAGCGGCTGCGGGCGTCGTCGAGCGGGCCCACACGCAGCGGGTCCATGAGGGCGATGGGCCTGGCGCCCATGGTGAAGATGTCGCGCAGGATGCCGCCTGCCCCGGTGGCCGCCCCCTGGTAGGGCTCGATGGCCGAGGGGTGGTTGTGGCTCTCGATGCGGATGGCGGCGGCGATCCCGTCGCCCACCTCGATGACCCCGGCGTTCTCACCCGGCCCCACCAGGACCCACTCGGCCTCAGTGGGAAGGCGCTTGAGGTGGGTGCGCGACGACTTGTAGGAGCAGTGCTCCGACCACATGACGGCGTACATAGCCAGCTCGAGGTGGTTGGGGGCGCGACCGAGGATCCCCTCGATGTCGGCGGCCTCGTCGTCGGTCAGCCCGAGGGCCCGGTGGAGGGCGTCGTCCATGGCCGCACGTTACCGGCCCGCCGCGACCTCCCCATCCTGGCGCAGAAGCGACTATCGGAGATGGATCGGAGGCGTACAATGACCTGAGTTGCAATTCGACTATCACCGTGCTCTACATTCGTTGCATGGCAGCAGCGAAGAAGCGCACCGTGACCGATGAGCACAAGGCCGCGATGGCCGAAGGACGCACCCAGAGCCGCAAGGTCGCGGCCTACCTGGAGGGCCTCGAGTCAAACAAGCCCAAGCGGGGTCGCAAACGCACCGCGGAGTCGATCGACAAGCGGCTCGCCGCAATCGACGAGGACATGACATCGGCCAGCCCGATCAAGGCGCTCTCTTTGATCCAGGAGCGCCGCGACCTCATCGACGAGAAGAGCCGCATGGGTGAGACGGTCGACCTCACCGGGCTCGAGGAGGACTTCATCGAGGCTGCCGCCGCCTACGGGATGCGCAAGGGCATCAGCTACGCCGCCTGGCGTGAGCTCGGCGTACCCGCCGCCGTGCTGAAGAGCGCTGGCATCTCCCGCGCCGCCGGCTGAGCCCGCCCCTCCCCACCCGGCCCGCGGGCGGTCGCGACCCGCACGCGTGCGAGACTGAGCCCATGCGATTCGACGTGCTCGTCGAGGTGCGCCTGCGCCCCGGCATCGCCGACCCCCAGGGCTCCACCATCGAGCGCTCGCTGCCCACGCTGGGCTTCGAGGGCATCTCCGACGTCCAGGTGGGCAAGGCCATCCGGCTCGCCGTGGAGGCGGCGGACGCCGACGAAGCCCGCCGCCGGGTCGACGACCTCTGCGCCCGCTACCTCACCAACCCGGTGATCGAGGAGGCGGTCGTCACCCTCGAGCCCGCCGTCGGCGCCGGGGTCACGTCGTGACGGTCGGTGTTGTGCTCTTTCCGGGCTCCAACTGCGAGGCCGACGCCATGGAGGCGATCCGCAGCCTCGGCGGGGACGCCGAGGTGCTCTGGCACGGCGACGACGACCTCGGTCGGGTCGACGCGGTGATCGTGCCCGGTGGCTTCGCCCAC
>DATKDW010000032.1 GCA_035512495.1 Acidimicrobiales bacterium | reverse complement strand
CAGGTCATCAAGGACGAGCTGAGCGAGGTCAAGGCCGAGTTCGCCACCCCCCGTCGGGCCGAGGTCACCTACGACCCGGGCGAGATCGGCATCGAGGACCTCATCGACGACGAGGACCTGGTGGTCACCCTGTCGGCCAAGGGCTACGTGAAGACCGTCGCCTTCGACGCCTTCCGGACCCAGGCCCGTGGCGGGCGCGGCGTGGCCGGCTCCAAGCTGCGCGACGACGACTACATGACCCACATCGTCACCACCACCGCCCACGCCTACCTGCTGTTCTTCTCCAACCGGGGCCGCGTGTACCGCCTCAAGGCGCACGAGATCCCCATGAAGGAGCGCACCGCCCGGGGCACAGCCATCGTGAACCTCCTGCCGCTGGCGCCCGACGAGAAGATCCAGGCGATCATCGACACGCGCGACTACGAGACCAACCGGTTCCTGTTCTTCGCCACCCGGAAGGGCCAGGTCAAGAAGACCAAGTTCACCGAGTACGACTCGTCCCTGCGGGCCGGTCTCATCGCCATCAACCTCCGCGACGACGACGAGCTGGTGCGGGTCATCCCCACCAACGGCGGCGACGACATCTTCATGGTCTCGCTGCGGGGCCAGACGATCCGCTTCAACGAGGACGAGGCTCGGCCCATGGGCCGCTCGGCCGGCGGCGTGCGGGGCATGCGCCTCAAGGCCGACGACGAGGTCGTGTCGTGCGACGTGGCTCGCGACGAGGCCGATCTGCTGCTCGTCACCGACACCGGCTACGGCAAGCGCACCAAGGTGGAGCGCTTCAGCGCCCAGACCCGGGGCGGTCAGGGCGTGAAGGGCATCAAGCTCACCGCCCGGCGCGGCTCGGTCGTGGCCGCCTTCATGGTGGGCCTCGACGACGAGATCTTCGTCGTCTCCTCCGGCGGGGTGGCCATCCGGATGCACGTTCGCGAGATCTCCTCACAGGGCCGCGACGCCACCGGTGTCCGTGTCATGGCCCTCGATGACGGCCAGGCGGTCGCTGCCGTGGCCCCGGTCGGGCCCCGCGAGGACGACGACGCCACGACCGCCGACGACCAGGTCTGACGACCGCCGGCGAACGCCGGCCTCTCCCACCTCCCCCTCACCGGTACGACGGCAGGAGGAGGCGCGCCATGGGCGCAGGAACGAGGTCGGGCGAGCGCGGGTCGGTGGTACCGCTGGTCGCCCTGGTGGTGCTGCTGGTGGGTGGGCTGTGCGCCGGCGTCGCCCGGTCGGGGGTCGACGCGGTGACGGCGGCCCGGGTTCGGACGGCGGCCGACGCGGCCGCGCTCGCCGGGGCGGCGGCAGGGGAGAGGGCGGCGGTGGAGGCGGCGCGCGCCAACGGCGCCGAGGTGGTGGCGCACCGGCGGGAGGGGCGTGAGGTGGAGGTCACCGTGCGCCTCGCCGGCTTCGAGGCCACGGCCCGCGCCACCCGCACCGGCCCATCCCCTGCGGATGCCTCGGTGGCCGGGTTGGTGCCGGAGATGCTGGCGGCGCTGGCCGCCGCCGAGGTCATCCTCGGCCAGCCGGTGCCGGTCACGTCGGGCTGGCGGTCACCCGCCCGACAGCAGGCGCTGTGGGACGCGCGCCACACGAACCGGTACCCAGTCGCCCCGCCGGGTACCTCGGCCCACGAACGGGGTAGAGCCGTCGACGTGCCCATCGCCTTCGTCCCCCGCCTGGTGGCCGTCGCGCCTCGCGTCGGGCTGTGCCAACCGTTGCCCCGCACCGATCCCGTACACTTCGAGCTGTGTCCGTCGGGCCGAGACCGCTCATGACCACCACGGACTCGCCCCCCATGGCCGACGACACCACTCGCTCCCTCTCGACGACCCCCGAGCGCGCCCGCAGGGGTTCGCCCGGCACGGCGCGCACGCCCAAGGCTCCGCCCCCGTCGACGATCCGGACCAGCCGGCTGGTCATCCGGCGCCTCGACCCCTGGACGGTGCTGAAGGTCTCGATCCTCTTCTACCTCAGCCTCTGCATCGTGTTGCTGGTGGCCGGGGTCATGCTGTGGCTCGGTGCCCGCTCGATCGGCGTCATCGGCAACGTCGAGAGCTTCATGGACTCCATCGGCTTCACCGACTTCGAGTTCCGAGCCGGGCAGATCCTGCGCGGCTCGGCCCTCGGCGGCATGGTCCTCGTGGTCGCCGGCACGTTCGGCAACGTGCTCATGGCCACGCTCTACAACCTCATCAACGACGTCGTAGGCGGCCTCAAGGTCACCCTGGCCGAGGACGAGCGCCCCCGGCACCGCGTGTAGCCTCGACCCGTCTCGCGGGGCTATAGCTCAGTCGGTTAGAGCGCATCCCTGATAAGGATGAGGTCGCAAGTTCGATTCTTGCTAGCCCCACCGTGAGGTTCCTTCGTCGAGCGTTGCTCGCCCTCGGTGTGACCGGCGTGATCGCCGGGGTGCTCCGCCTGCGCGGCACTGGTGGGGTGCCGCCCCGAACGGGCGGGTGGCGCGAGCTGACCGGCCCCGAGCTCCGGGCCGACGACGACCCGACGGCCAAGTAGGTGGCATTCCGCATCGCGGTCCTCGGTGCCGGAGCGGTCGGCGCGCGGGTCGTCCGCCAGCTGGCGTCGACCCCCGAGGTGCACCGCCTGGCGGTCGCCGATCTCGACCGGGGCCGAGCGGACGCAGTCGTCCGGGCGATCGGCGAGCCGGGCAGGGTGCGTGCCGCCGATGTGGCCGACAGGTGGTGGGCCGGCGCCGACGTCGCGGTCATCGCCACGCCCGCCGGTCACCACCATGCCCCCGTCGAGCGCCTCCTCGAGGACGGCGTCAACGTGGTCTCGACCTCCGACGACGTCGACGACGTCCGTCACCTCCTGGCGCTCGACCCCGAGGCCCGGGAGCGGGGCGTCACCGTCGCGGTCGGGGCGGCCTTCGCCCCGGGGCTGACGTGCGTGCTGGCCGCCCACGCCGCGGCATCCTTCGACGTCGTCGACGAGATCCACGTGGCGAAGGTGGGGACGGGCGGACCGGCCTGCGCGTCGGCCCACCACCGTGGCCTGGCCGGCGAGGCGATCGACTGGCGGGAGGGGGCCTGGGTCCGCCGGCGCGGCGGCTCCGGGCGAGAGCTGTGCTGGTTCCCCGACCCCATCGGCGCCGAGGACTGCTACCGGGCGGCCGCGCCCGACGCCCTCGTGCTGGTGCCGGCCTTCCCGGGTGTGGCCCGCGTCACGGCGCGGGTGGGCGCCAACCGGCGAGACCGCCTCACCGCCCACCTGCCGATGCTGCGCCGCCCCCACCCGGAAGGGGGCCCTGGCGCGGTGCGGGTGGAGGTGCGGGGGATGCGGGGCTCGGGCAGCGACGTCCGGGTGCTCGGCGCCATGGACCGTCCCGCCCTCGCCGCCGGCGCCGTAGCCGCTCTGGCGGCCACGGTCCTGGCCGGTGGCGGCGCCGCCCGCACCGGGGCTGGGGGTCTCGCGGCGCTCGTCGCCCCGGTCCCGTTCCTCGCCGAGCTGTCGCGGCGAGGCGTCAAGGCGGCGGTGTTCGAGGGCGCTTGACCGGTGGTGGGGCCGGGTGGCCATGGGACCGGCACGCTCGTTCCATGTCGACCAGGTAGGGCCAAATGGCCCATTTCCCGGGGGCGCACGGGCGTCGATCATCGGGGGTGTTCGCGGCGAGGTTCTGTCGCGTGCCACGGCGACAGGAGCAACGGATGTCCCTCGAGATCACCAGCCTCACGAGCGAGCAGAGCGAGCAGGTGGAGCGTCACCTGCCCCTCGTGCGCCACATCGTGTTCCAGGTGGCCGTCCACTTCCCCCGTCACGTCGACCGCGAGGAGCTGGCCCGCGCCGGCGCCCTCGGACTCGTCGAGGCGTCGCGGCGCTACGACGAGTCGCGCGGGGTGCCCTTCCAGCGCTTCGCCGCCCAGCGCATCCGTGGGGCCATCCTCGACGCCGTGCGGGCGACCGACTGGGCGCCTCGCTCGGTCCGGACCCTTGCTCGGAACCTGGAGCAGGCAGCCCAGCAGCTGGCGAGCGATCTCGGCCGCACGCCCACGGAGGCCGAGGTGGCGGAGGCCATGTGCACCTCGCCCGAACAGCTGCGCCGGCTCCAACAGCGCATCAATCGCTCGGTCGTCCTTGCTCTCGACCACGCCGTGGGGGGCGACGCCGACGAGGGGACCACCCTCGGCGAGACCCTTCCCGACGTCAGCACGCTGGAGCCCTCCGAGGAGCTCGAGCGGCGTGAGCTGCACGCCTACCTGCGCGACGCCGTCCACCTGCTGCCCGAGCGCCACCGGATCGTGGTCGTCGGCTACTTCTTGGAGGGGCGGACGTCGACTGAGCTCGCTGCCTTCCTTCGGGTGACCGAGTCGAGGGTCTCGCAGCTGCGCTCGGAGGCCATCGCCATGCTGCGCGACGGCATCACCACCCAGTTCGACGGAACACCGGAGGGCGAGGCCCCCGACGAGCCGGTCGGCCGCGTTGCCCGCCGCAAGGCGATCTACGCCGAGGCCGTCGCCAAAGGCACCGACTGGCGAACCCGCCTCAACGCCTGAGAGAAGAGAGGCCTCGGCAAAGCCGAGCCAACCCCCAAGCCAGAAGAAGCGAGCGACAGCGGACCTCGGCGCTGTCGGGCCCCAGTGACCCGCCCACAGGCGAGGGGGTGGCGCCGAGGGGAGGGGCCCGCACCCGGAGCTTGCGGAGGGTGTGGGAAGGTCCCGCTCGGCGACGGGCCCCGCTCGCCTCTCTACGCGAGGAACGCGACGAGCGACGGCAGGGCGAGGCGGGCGCTGGCCGCGAGCACCGCCTCGTAGCCGGCAGACAGGATCTCGAGGTCGAGCTCGTCCTGGGGCTGGGGCTGGGGTCGTGGGCGACGGTGCTGGAGCGGCTCGTGGGCGGCTCGTCGGCCCCGGTCGTCCGACTCGGCGGTGCCGGCCGACGCGAGCTCGAGGTCGGAGGCGCGCGCCCGGCACAGGCCCTCGGCGGCGAGCTCCTGGGTGGCCTCGGTGGCGGCGCCGACCTCGCCGGCGAGGCGGCCGAGGCCCACCCGGTGGTCTTCCAGGATGCTGGCGATGGGCTCCGAGGTGCGGCGGGCGAGGCCTCGGAGCGTGGCGGGGCCCTCGCCGTCGAGGCATGGGGGTAGCACCGATGTTCGGCGGACCTCCACCTCGCGCACGGAGGCTGCCGCCTGCTCGAGGTCGGCGGCGGCCCAGCTGAGGAACCGGGCCTCGCCGGTGGCGAGGAGGCCGCGCGCCTCGACCAGGCGGAACAACATGCCCTCCAGGACCTGCCGCTCTCGATGCAGCACCATCACCAGCTCGTCCAACGTCGGTCCACCTCCGCCGATCCCATCGGCCTGTGGGTCGGACATGTGAGGGACCGGACCATGGTCGTGCGCGCCCGGGCCGGCTGGGGACGGGGCCTCATCTTGACCACCCGGTCAAGGCGCGTCGAGAATGCCATCACGTCGATCTCTGAAGGGGACAGGATGAGCGATCTGGCAGAGCGCAAGCAGGCCGGCACCGACGATCCGGTGGCCGAGGTGACCGCCTGGCTCGAGGAGAGCTGGGATCCCGACCTCACGGTGGCGGAGTGGTGGGAGCGCCTCGGCCTCTCGGGCTGGGCCGCCCCCGGGCTCCCGGAGAACGCCTACGGCAAGGGCCTCAACCGCAACGACAGCGTGGCCATCCAGAAGGCCATCGGCGAGTTCGGCGCCCTCGGCGCCCCCGGCGGCCTCGGCCTCCTCCTCGCCGCCCCCACCATCGCCACCCACGGCACCCAGGAGCAGATCGACCGGTACGTGCGCGACATCGTCACCGGCCAGCAGGCGTGGTGCCAGCTGTTCTCCGAGCCCGGTGCCGGGTCCGACCTCGCCGGCATCACCACCCGGGCCGAGCAGGACGGTGACGAGTGGATCATCAACGGTCAGAAGGTGTGGACCTCGGGCGGCCAGGTCGCCGACCTGGGCATGCTGATGGCCCGCACCAACCCCGAGGCGCCCAAGCACCAGGGCATCACCTACTTCGCCCTCGACATGCACCAGGACGGTGTCGAGGTCCGGCCTCTCAAGGAGATGACGGGTCGGGCCATGTTCAATGAGGTGTTCATGAGCGACGCTCGAACCACCACCTCGGCGATGATCGGCGACAAGAACAACGGCTGGGCGGTGGCCAACACCACCCTCATGCACGAGCGGGCCGGTCTCGGCGCCGGCGGCGGCAGCGCCGGCGGCTCCATGGCCACGCCCGGCACCGTGGTCGGCGACCTCGACAAGCGGGTGGGCGACTTCGTCTCGGGCAAGCGCAAGCGGGCCGGCGGCGGTGGCGCTGCCGCCCGCGGTGCCGGCGGCAACATGCTCATCGAGCTGGCCAAGGGCAAGGGCAAGGTCAAGGACCCGGTCCTGCGCCAGTCCCTGATGAAGCTCCACACGCTCACCGAGCTGGCCCGGTTCAACAACCTGCGCGCCAAGGCGGCCAAGGCCCACGGCAAGGACATCCCCGGCCTGCCCAACATGGCGAAGCTCTCGATGAGCGAGATGGTCCGCATGCAGCGCGACATCGGCCTCGAGATCTACGGCGCCTACGGCACCCTCCACGCCTACGACAGCGAGGGCAAGAAGAAGCTCGAGGAGGCCACCGGAGACCCCTTCCTGCCGATGGTGACCGAGATGGCGCTCTTCGCCCAGGGCCCGCCCATCTACGGCGGCACCGACCAGGTGCAGCGCAACATCATCGGCGAGCGCGTCCTCGGCCTGCCGAAGGAGCCCAACGAGGACAAGGTCAAGGCGTTCAAGGACCTGCCCAAGAACACCTGACCCCGTTCGGTCTCGTCGGGCGCCCGCGGGGGGTGGGCGCCCGATGTCCCGACCGAGGGGATCACGGCTGCGTCCGCCGTCCCTAGACTCCAGCGCATGTGCGTGAGCTGCGTGGCCACTGGTGGCGCCTACGTCGTGCCCGCGCTCGCCGGGCTGAAGCTGTACGGCTCCCGCGTGCGACGGCGTCGGACCCGGGTCGACCCGTCGCCGTCCCCGACGGTCGGGGTGTCGGCGGGCCGCCGGGGCTGACGGTGGCCGAGGACCCGGTCGAGCTGGAGGTCGCCGGTCGCCCCGTCACGGTGACCAATCCCTCCAAGGTCTTCTTCTCGGCCCGTGGCGAGACCAAGCTCGACCTGGTCCGGTACTACCTCGCGGTGGGGGAGGGGGCACTGCGGGGTGTCTTCGAGCGCCCCACGGTGCTGAAGCGCTACCCAGACGGCGCCGACGGCGAGCCGTTCTTCCAGAAGCGGGTGCCAAAGTCCCGGCCCGACTGGCTCGAGACCGTGACCGTGGCGTTCCCCAGCGGGCGCACCGCCGACGAGCTGTGCCCCACCGACGTCGCCCACCTGGCGTGGGCGGCCAACGCCGGGTGCCTCGACCTCAACCCGTGGGCGGTGCGGCGGTCGGACGTGGACCACCCCGACGAGCTGCGCGTCGACCTCGACCCCCAGCCGGGGGTGGCCTTCGACGACGTCCGGCAGGTGGCGCTTGAGGTGCGGGAGGTGCTCGACGCCCACGGTGGGCTGGTGGGCCACCCGAAGACCTCCGGGTCCCGCGGGATCCACGTGAACATCCGCATCGAGCCGCGGTGGGACTTCCTCGAGGTGCGCCGGGCCGCCCTCGCTCTCGCCCGCGAGGTGGAGCGACGCCTGCCCGACATCGCCACCTCGAAGTGGTGGAAGGAGGAGCGGGGCGACCGGGTGTTCGTGGACTACAACCAGAACGCCCGCGACCGGACCGTCGCCTCGGCCTACTCGGTGCGGGCCAACCCCGAGGGCCGCGTGTCGTGCCCGGTGACCTGGGACGAAGTCCCTGTCGTCGACCCCCACGACCTCACCATCGCCACCGTCCCCGCCCGCTACGAGGCCCTCGGCGATGTCGGTGCGGGCATCGACGACATGGCGTTCTCCCTCGATGGCCTCCTCGAGCTCGCGGCGCGCGACGAGGCCGACGGCCTGGGCGACGCACCATGGCCGCCGAGCTTTGCCAAGCAGAAGGGAGAGCCCACCCGGGTGGCGCCGAGTCGGGCGAAGAAGGGCTGACCAGAGTGATCTGGCACCAGGATCGCGCCGTCCGCCGGCGCGATCCTGGTGCCAGAACGGCTCGCGAGTGGGCGAGAGCTCAGCCGCCGAAGACCTCGGCGAGTGCCTCGGGTGCAGGAGTGTCGAGCTGGTCGTAGGTGCAGGATCGGGGCTGGCGGTCGGACCGCCACCGCACCAGGCGGGTGGCGTGGCGGAAGCGGTCGCCCTGGAGGTGGTCGTAGGCCACCTCGGCGACCCGCTCGATGCGCAGCGGCTCCCACCCGAGCTCCTTGCCGGCGTTCCAGCGCGAGCCGGCCCCGGGCATGCGGCTCGTCTGGTCGCCCTCGGCCCACGATCGCCACGGGTGGTCGTCGAGCGCCGCGCCGCGCAGGTCGGCCACCTCGTCGACGAGCTCCTTGCGCCGGGCGGCCGAGAACGAGGTGGCGACCCCCACGTGGTGGAGGGTGCCGTCGCCGTCGTAGAGGCCGAGCAGGAGCGAGCCCACCCCCTTGCCGTCCTTGTGCCATCGGAAGCCGGCCACCACCACGTCGGCGGTGCGATCGTGCTTGACCTTGAGCATCGTCCGCTTGCCCTCGTCGTAGGTGAGGTTCCCGGCCTTGGCCATCACGCCGTCGAGGCCGGCACCCTCGAAGCGGTCGAACCACACCGCCGCCAGGCCGGGGTCGTCGGTGGCGGGGGTGAGGTGGATCGGCGCGGCGGCGCCCCGGAGTGCCGACTCGAGCAGCTCCCGTCGCTCGGCGAAGGGTCGCTGACGGAGGTCGTCGTCGCCGAGGGCGAGGAGGTCGAAGGCCATGAACGAGGCGGGAGTCTCCTTGGCCAGGCGGGCCACGCGGCTCGCAGCGGGGTGGATCCGCTGGAGGAGGGCGTCGAAGTCGAGGCCCGAGGCAGACCCGATGACGAGCTCGCCGTCGACGACGCAGCGCTCGGGGAGGTGCTCGCGCAGCGGGCCGATCAGCTCGGGGAAGTACCGAGTGAGGGGCTTGGTGTTGCGACTCCCGATCTCGACCTCGTCGCCGTCCCGGAAGACGATGCCCCGGAACCCGTCCCACTTCGGCTCGTAGACGTAGCCGTCGCCGGTCGGGAGGTCGCGGGCGAGCTTTGCCAGCATCGGCGACACCGGAGGGTTGACGGGCAGGTCCATCCCCCCGGTGTAGTGGTTCACGGTCCGGTCGTCGACAGGACCTCCTCCGTCGACGGGGCCCATCGCCGGCAGCTCGGGCGCGTTCAGCCCTCGGGTTCCGCCTGGGTCGACCCGCCCACGAGGGCCTCCATGGCCGCTGCCGTTCGCTCGGCCAGCCACGGGGGCGCCTCTGATCGCGGGTCGAGCAGGGAGGGCTCGAGCGCCAGGCGGGTCAGGAGCGCGATCTCGGCGAGGTAGTCGTCGACGAGCACGTGCTCGGCCGCCACCCCGGCGGCGGGGCCCTCGTCGGCGCCGTTGTGGTAGTTGCCGAGGGGCAGGGCGAGCCCCGATGCCCGGTAGCCGGCGGCCGCGAACGCCGTGGCCTCGCAGGAACCCCCGTCCATCAGCTTGCGCTGGTGGCGCAGCCCGCTCTCGAGCTCGGCGGCCGCCGCCTC
>DATKDW010000031.1 GCA_035512495.1 Acidimicrobiales bacterium | reverse complement strand
TGGACGCCAGCTGCTCTTCGTCTCGCGTGCCCGGTCGACCTGCTCGGGCGTGAGCAGCACGGTCGTGGACACGGCCATGCGGCCCGAGGAGGAGAACTGCATGGCCAGCCCCGCAGCCGTCTCCTGGTCGGGGACATCAACAATGCCGACGACATCGTCCTCGCCGAATGCGAAGTAGAAGGCCTCGAGGGTGCCACCCACGCTCTCGATGGCGTTCTTGACGACCTCCCGTCGAGCAGTTCCGCCTTCTTTCAGCACACCGGCTACACCCTCGGCATTCAGTGACACCTGGAACAGGAACTTCGGCATGCTGCCTCCTCGTCGCGCGGTCATCTCCACAGTCGCGCCGACATCCGCCCGGTGCAATGGCGCGTCCGCTGCATCACACGGTTGAACCCATCGCACAGGTCAACGCGCTGCCGAACCTAGCCAATCGTGACGGCGGCGTGGGCGTGGGTGGTGATGAGCTCGACCAGCCGGTCCCAGTGCTCAGGCGGGTAGTCGTGGCCCATGCCCTCGATGATCTCCAGGCGTGCGCCGGGGATGGCCTCAGCGGTGGCCCGTCCGCCCTCGGGCGGGATGAGCCGGTCGGCGTCACCGTGGACGACCAGGGTGGGGACCTCCAGGCTCCCGAGCGCCTCCACCCGCGACGGTGACGCGCCGATCGCCTTGGTCTGGCGGGCCCTGCCCTCGGGGTCCCAGCAGCGGTCGTAGGCGGCGTGAGCATCGGCGGTGATGCGCTCGACGTCGTAGCTGGCGGGGCTCCCCCAGGCGCGCAGCCCCATGAGGTGGCGCTCGGCCGCCTCGTCGCGCGTGGTGGCCGGCGGCGCGCTGAACGCCGCGGTCACGTCGGGGTCCCGCGAGCCGGGGATCGCACCCGGCGCCGACATCAGCGACGTCATCGACAGCACCCGCTCCGGGCGCTGGATGGCCATGGCCTGGACGATCATGCCGCCCATCGACCACCCGGCGATGTGGGCGCTCGGCGCCCCGACGGCATCGAGGACCGCGAAGGCGTCGGCCGCCATGTCGTCGACGGTGTAGCGGGGGCCGCCCTTCAGGTGGCTGGAGAGGCCGACGTCGCGGTTGTCGAACCGGACGACCTGGAAGCCGCGGGAGGCGAAGCGCTCGCAGAGCTCGACCTTGAAGTTGATGCACTGGCTCCCCAGGCCGTTGACGAGCAACAGGGTGGGGTCGGAGTCGGCGCCGAAGGTCTCGTAGTAGAGGGAGACGTCGCCGTTGGAGGCAGTGGGCATTGCCCCGTTCCTAGCCGCCCGCTACGGGCGCTTCAACAGGGCGAGGGGGAGGACGGGGCCGCTGCCGGCGGCCCGGAGGGCCTCGGCGGCGACGGTCATGGTCCAGCCCGACCCCACCACGTCGTCGACGAGGAGCACCGGTCCGGGCGGCAGCGCGGTGGCGTCGGCTTCGAAGGCGTCGATGACGTTGGCGGCCTGGCGCCACGAGTTGGCCATCTGGCGCTGAGGCGGGTCGGTGGCGCGCACCCGGGAGAGGGCGTCGACCAGCTGGAGCTTGCCGACCTCGGCGATGCGCTCGGCCATGGAGGCCACCAGGAGCGGATGCGAGCGGCTGGGCACGGCCACGACTGAGGTGGGCCGCTCGACCCAGCGCCAGCGCTTCAGGATCGCCACCAGGCCGTCGAGGAGCTCGTCGCTCAGCGGCCCGTCGGTGGCAAGGGTGGCGCGGACGGCGTCGCCCCACCCCGGGTCGTCGCCGATGGCGAGGGCCCGCCCGGTGTCGGCCTGGAGGTCGCGCTTGATGTTGCCCCGGCGGGACTCGAGGTTGCGGGGCCACTGCTTGCGGGCCTCGACGACCACGTCGGCGCCGCGCAGGTGGGACAGGGCGGCGGTCACGCGCTCGCCGGGCGGTGGCGCCTCGGCCGAGGTCCCGGTGCAGCGATCGCAGCGGCCGCAGTCGGCGGCGCCGGGGTCGTCGAGGGCCTCCCGCAGGAAGCGCATGCGGCAGCCCTGGCCCTCGGCGTAGGCCCGCATGGCTCGCTGCTCGGCCTTGCGGTTGGCGTCGACGGCGGCCAGACGCTCCTCGTCGTAGGTCCACTCGGCGTCGGTGCGGACCCACCCGCCCTCGCCCTGGCGGACCGCCCCCTCGACGTCGAGGACCTTCAGGAGCGCCTCGAGGCGGCCGCGGCGCAGGTTGACGGCCTCCTCCAGGGCGGGCACCGCCACCGGACCCGTCGACGACAGGGTGGTCAGCACCCGCTCGACCACCTCCCGCGGGGGAAAGGCGGTGGAGTCGAAGTAGGCCCAGATGTCGGCGTCGGCCGCGGTGGGCAGCAGGACCGCCCGGGCGGAGTCGATTGCCCGCCCTGCCCGGCCCACCTGCTGGTAGTAGGCGATGGGGCTCGAGGGGGACCCGAGGTGGGTGACGAAGGCCAGGTCGGGCTTGTCGTAGCCCATGCCCAGCGCAGAGGTGGCCACCACGGCGCGGAGGCGGTTGGCGGCCAGGTCGGCCTCGATGCGCTCGCGCTCGTCGGGCGGGGTGGCCCCCGAGTAGGCCGCCACCGCCAGGCCCTGGTCGACCAGGAACGCCGCCACCCGCTCGGTCTCGGCCACGGTGAGGCAGTAGACGATGCCAGAGCCCTCGGCCGCCTCGATGTCACCGGCGAGCCACGCCAGACGCTCGGCGGCGGTGGGCAGCGACACCACGGAGAGGGCCAGGCTCTCGCGGTCGAGGTCGCCCCGCAGGGTGAGGGTGCCCTCGCCCACCTGGGCGGCGACGTCGTCGGTCACCCGCTGGTTGGCGGTGGCGGTGGTGGCCAGCACCGGCACGCCCTCGCCCAGCTCGGCGATGACCGACGACAGGCGGCGGTAGTCGGGGCGGAAGTCGTGGCCCCAGTCGGAGATGCAGTGGGCCTCGTCGACCACCAGCAGGCCCACGGCGGCGGTGAGGCGGGGCAGCACGGCCCGGCGGAACGAGGCGTTGTTGAGCCGCTCGGGCGAGATGAGGAGCACGTCGACGTCGCCGGCGGCCAGCTCGTCCTCGACCTCCCGCCAGGCATCGACGTTGGTGGAGTTGATGGTGCGGGCGCGGATGCCCATCCGGGCTGCGGCGGCGATCTGGTCGCGCATGAGGGCGAGCAGGGGCGAGACCACCAGCGTGGGGCCGGCGCCCTCGTCGCGCAGGAGCCGGGTGGCGATCCAGTAGACCGCCGACTTGCCCCACCCGGTGCGCTGCACCACCAGCACGCGGGCCCGGTCGGCCACCAGGGCCTCGATGGCGGTGAGCTGGTCGTCGCGCAGGCGGGCGTCGGGCCCCGCCAGCTCGGTGAGCAGCGCTGCCGCCCGCTCGGCGATGGTGGTGGTCCCGTTCATCGCCCCACCCTGCCAGGCGGGTGCGACACCAAGCGGCCGGCCGGCTCACCCCCACCCGTTCTGGCACCAGGATCGCGCTGGAACCCAGCGCGGTTCTGGTGCCAGAACCGACTCAGTCGAGTCCGAGGGACGCACGCGCCACCTCCTCGATGCGTGCGTCAGCAGGGGGCATGGCGGGCACGTACCCTGCTGATCGAGAACCGATCCCCGATCTCTGTCTCACCGAGGAGCACGTCGCTGTGAACCCCCCCGTCCGAGTTGCCGTCACCGGAGCTGCTGGCCAGATCGGCTACAGCCTGCTCTTCCGCATCGCCAGCGGCGGCATGCTCGGCCCCGACCAGCCCGTCGACCTGCGCCTCCTCGAGATCACCCCCGCCCTCGGCGCCCTCGAGGGGGTGGCCATGGAGCTCGACGACTGCGCCTTCCCCCTCCTGGCGAGCACCACCCGCACCGACGACCCCAACGAGGCCTTCGACGGCGTCTCCTACGCCCTCCTCGTGGGCTCCCGCCCCCGCACCAAGGGGATGGAGCGCGCCGACCTCCTCGAGGCCAACGGCGCCATCTTCACGGTGCAGGGCAAGGCCCTCGACGCCGCCGCCGCCGACGACGTGAAGGTGCTGGTGGTGGGCAACCCGGCCAACACCAACTGCCTCATCGCCCAGCGCAACGCCCCGGGCATCGACCCCAGTCGCTTCACCGCCATGACCCGCCTCGACCACAACCGGGCGATCGCCCAGCTGGCCGCCAAGACGGGCGAGCCCACCACCGCCGTGACGAAGATGACCATCTGGGGCAACCACTCGGCCACCCAGTACCCCGACGTGTTCCACGCCGAGGTCGGCGGCCGCAACGCCGCCGAGGTCGTGGGCGACCAGGCCTGGATCGAGGACGACTTCATCCCCACCGTGCAGAAGCGCGGCGCCGCCATCATCGAGGCGCGGGGCAGCTCCAGTGCCGCCTCCGCCGCCTCGGCAGCCGTCGACCACGTGCGCGACTGGGCCCGCGGCACGACCGACGGCGACTGGGTCAGCATGGCGGTCCACTCCGACGGCTCCTACGGCGTGGCCGAGGGCCTCATCTCGTCGTTCCCCGTCACCTGCGCCGGCGGCGACTGGTCGATCGTGTCGGGCCTCGAGATCGACGACTTCTCCCGCGGCCGCATCGAAGCCAGCGTGGCCGAGCTCACCGAGGAGCGCGACGCCGTGGAGGCAATGGGCCTCCTCGGCTGACCGGGTGGCGCTCAGTCCCAGGTCGTGCGGGCCCGGACGGCGGCCACGGCGTCGTCGACGCACGCCAGGGCCTCCCCGTGGCGGATGATCACGGTGATGTCGCCGCCCAGGCGCAGCCGGCCGGCGGCGAAGGCGTCCTGGGCGGCGAGGTGGCCCTGGGCCAGGGCGACCGCGGTGGGGCGGTCGGTGGTCATGGTCACGTCGGGATCCTCGGCCCGGCCGGTGCCCGCCCGCACCTGCCCACCATCGACCCGGACCCACCAGGCGCCGCCGTCGTCGCCGGTGACGACCTGCTGGACGGTCAGGTGGGTGCCGGTCGTCGCCTCGGCCAGGTCCTCGCCGGCCGCCAGCGCGTCGCCCAGCTCGGCCACCCACTCGTCGCTGAGGAACCGTGCCACGACGGGCATCTTGGCACCCCGGCGGTGACCTGACCGTCTGCCCGACTGGACGGCGGCGGCTCCGTCGCGCAGGCTCGGTGGCCATGCTCCCCGACGAGACCCCCGACGGCCATGGCGTCGCCGACGAGTGGCCCCCTGGCGAGGCCCCCGCCCAACCCTGGCGCCGGGTGGTCGCCCGGCTCGTCGACGGCCTGATCATCGCCGCGGTGGCAGCCGCCATCGCAGTCGTGGGCGCCGCACTCTCGGGCGGCCTTCTCGACCAGGAGCCGGGCGCTGAGCCACCGGTGTGGATCTTCTACGTCAGCTTCCTCGTCGGGGCCATCTACGAGATCGCCTTCATCGCCCGGTCGGGCCAGACCCCCGCCAAGCGGCTCCTCCAGGTGCGGGTGGTCTCGATGCCGAGCGGTGGGGTCCCGGAGGTGTCGGCCGCGGTGATCCGCTGGTTCGTCGTCGCCGGGATCGTGTCGCTGCCGTCCCCGCCCGGGGTGCAGCTGCTGCTGGTGATCGTGGTGGCAGGGGTGTGCCTGGTGCCGATGTTCACCCGTGCCGACCGCCGCGGCCTCCACGACCGGTTCTCCGCCACGGCCGCGGTGGCGGCCCCACCCGTGCCCCCACCGTCGCCCTGGGCGTGAGCGAGGCGGGAGGGCCCCGCGTCAGCGGGGGGCGCCGCCGGGGCGCTTCAGGGTGACGATGGTGGCGATGTCGGGCCGGCCGTTGACGGTGAGGCCCTCGGACGCCTGGAAGGACCGCAGGGCGTCGATGGTGGGCTGGTCCCACACCCCGGTGGTGCCGACCCGGTGGCCGAGCCGGTTGAGCTGGCTCTGCATGCCGCGGATCTGTCCTGGGCGCAAGAGCTCGGGCGAGCGTGACTCCCACCGGAACTCGGGGCTGTCGGCGATGGTCCGCCAGATCTCGGGGCTGGCGTGCTGCCAGGACCAGAACGACACACCGGCGGCCCCCGATGCCTCGGCGGCGGCCATGAAGCGGCGGATCTCGCCGGGTGGCGGCGGTCCGGGCCGGCCCCCCTCGGGGCGCCCGTCGTAGGCCTGGCCGATGGGGATGACGGGCTTGCCGAAGCGGGAGAGGAAGGTGACGTCGTTGATCACGTCGGAGTCGGGCTGGCGGTTGAGCCAGTAGGTCATGGGCGCCACGGCGTCGTAGGGGCCGAGCATGGCGTCGTAGGGGAAGCGGGTCTGCATGGTGGCCGACGGCCGGGGCACCACGGCGATCAGGGGGTAGTCCCACCCGACGGAGCGGCGGAGCAGCCCGCTGTAGGCCTGGGCGCCCGCAGCGCTGAGGTTGGTGCCCTCGGACCTGGTCTCGATGTCGGGGGCGAAGCCGTCGATGCGGTGCCCGCTGGGGGTGGTGTAGGTGATCGCCTCCATGGCCCGGGCGGCGTCGATGCCGACGTCGCGCAGGTAGGGGAAGTCCCAGCCGTAGATGCGGATCCCGGCGGCGTGGGCCTTCGGGAGGAGGTCGTCGAGGAGGTCCTGGGCGTAGAAGCCCATGTTCGACGAGCCGGTGCGCACGTAGATGTGGTCGAGGCCGACTGCCTTGGCCTTGGCCACGATGGCGGTGGCGTTCCCACCCTCGACCTTCTCGGGCTGCCACATCCACATGCCGGTGCCGAGGGGCAGGGCACGAGGCGAGGCGGGGGTGATGGGCTCGGGCTGCGCTGCGGGCGCCGGGAACGAGACGATCTGGTCGCCGGTATGGGTGGGAGCGGCGGCGGCCTGGTCGGGCGCGACGGGGACGGCTCGGCTGGCGGCCGGGGCCTCGCCGCCGCCGCCGGCACCCGTCGCGGGGGCGGCCTCGATGGCGGTGGTGGACCGCGGGAGGACGCCGGCACCGGCGCCGACCGCGCCGAGGAGGCCGACGAAGGAGATCACGATCGTGGCGACGACCACGCCGGCGGCCACCGGCGCGTGGCCCGGGTGGGGGAACGACACCGCCAGGTGGGTGCAGTAGGCGCGCCAGGATCGGGCGACGGCCGCCTCGACCGCACCGAGGCGGTGGGCGGCGGCGCTGATGGGGTGGTGGTCGGCCCACAGCGGCAGCAGGACGGAGGGGGCGGCCTCGGGGGGGCCGACGGGGCTGATGGCGGCGAGGGGGAGCAGGGAGGGCAGCTGGACCGATGCTGCGGCGATGCGCGCCCGCCGGCGGGCGGTCAGAGCCCACGTCCCGACCAGGGAGGCGAGCTCGTCCCGGTTGGCCCGAGGCGCGTCGAAGGGTGCAGTGAAGGGGCTACGAGGCATGAAGAACTCCGCCGTGTCGTCTGGTGTGCGCTCGTCGGGTGTGGTGTTCGGCACGTGGCGTGGTGCCACCTACTTCGCCGTCACGCGAGAACAATCCTGCCAGATGTTTACGGCGGTTTGGTATCGGGTACCCAGAGTGCTCCCTTTTGGGTGCTGGGTTCCCGACCCCGGTGCTCTCGAGAGCGCTAGCGCTGGCCGGCGAGGCGGCGGTTCTTCACCTTGGCCCGGAGGTAGTCCCTGTTCATCATGGCGATGAAGTCGAGGCTGATCTCCTTGGGGCACGCCTCGTAGCACTCGCCGTGCATGGTGCACGAGCCGAAGTACTGCTCCATGCGGTCGACCATGTGCTCCACCCGCGTCCAGCGCTCGGGCTGCCCCTGGGGCAGCAGGTTCAGGTGGGCGACCTTGGCGGCGGTGAAGAGGTGGGCGGCGCTGTTGGGGCAGGCCGCGACGCAGGCGCCGCACTGGATGCACGCTGCGGCGTCCATGGCGGCGTCGGAGGCGACCTTGGGCACCGGGATGAGGTTGGCGTCGGGCGCCGAGCCGGTGGGGACGGTGATGTAGCCGCCGGCGGCGACGATGTCGTCGAGGGCGTCGCGGTTGACCACGAGGTCGCGCACCACCGGGAAGGCGGTGGCCCGCCACGGCTCGACGTCGATGACGTCGCCGGCGCGGAACGTGCGCATGTGCAGCTGGCAGGTGGCGGTGCCCTTCTGGGGGCCGTGGGCCTGGCCGTTGATCATCATGGCGCAGGAGCCGCAGATGCCCTCGCGGCAGTCGTGCTCGAAGGCGATGGGCTCCACGCCCTCGAGGACGAGGCGGTCGTTGAGGACGTCGATCATCTCGAGGAACGACATCTCGGGGTTGATGTCGTTGACCTCGTAGGTCTCCATCTTCCCCGGCTCGGCCGGGCCTGCCTGGCGCCAGACGCGCAGGGTCAGGTGCATCGCCTCGGTCACTTGTAGCTCCTCTGGGCCAGCGCCACGTGCTCGAACTGCAGGTCCTCCTTGTGGAGGACGGGATCTTGACCCGGGCCGGTGTGCTCCCAGGCGCCGACGAAGGAGAAGTTCTCGTCGTCGCGCAGCGCCTCGCCGTCGTCGGTCTGCGACTCGAGGCGGAAGTGGCCGCCGCACGACTCCTCGCGCATGAGGGCGTCGCGGCACATCAGCTCTGCCAGCTCGAAGAAGTCGGCGACCCGCCCGGCCTTCTCGAGGGTCTGGTTGAGGGTCTCGGAGCCGCCGAGGACGCAGACGTCGGAGTCGAACTCGGCCTTGAGCGCCGGGATCTCGGAGATGGCCTTCTCGAGGCCCTCCCGGGTCCGGGCCATGCCGCAGTGGTCCCACACGATCCGGCCGAGCTCGCGGTGGAACCAGTCGACCGTGCGGGTGCCCTTGGTGGCCAGCAGCTTGTCGACGCCGCCGTTGACCTCGGCCACAGCCTGGGCGAACACGGGGTCGGAGGTGGGCACCGGGTCGTCGCCCAGCTGGGGGGCGAGGTAGTCACCGATGGTGGACGGCAGGACGAAGTAGCCGTCGGCCAGGCCCTGCATCAGGGCGCTGGCGCCGAGGCGGTTGGCCCCGTGGTCGGAGAAGTTGGCCTCACCGAGGACGTACAGCCCCGGGAGGTTGCTCATCAGGTTGTAGTCCACCCAGAGGCCGCCCATCGTGTAGTGGGGCGCCGGGTAGATGCGCATCGGGACCTTGTAGGGGTCCTCGTCGGTGATGCGGTGGTACATGTCGAAGAGGTTCCCGTAGCGCTCGGCCACCACGGACTCACCGAGCCGGGCGATGCTGGCCCCGAAGTCGAGGAACACCCCGTTCTTGCGGGCGCCCACGCCGCGGCCCTGGTCGATCATCGCCTTGGCGTTGCGGGAGGCGACGTCGCGGGGCACCAGGTTCCCGAAGGACGGGTAGCGGCGCTCGAGGTAGTAGTCGCGCTCGTCCTCGGGGATCTGGTCGGCGGGACGAACATCGTCGGGGTCCTTGGGGACCCAGATGCGCCCGTCGTTGCGGAGCGACTCGCTCATCAAGGTGAGCTTCGACTGGAAGTCGTCGCTCTGCGGGATGCAGGTGGGGTGGATCTGGGTGTAGCAGGGGTTGGCGAGGAGGGCGCCCCGCTTGTGGGCCCGCCAGATCGCCGAGGCGTTGGAGGCCTTGGCGTTGGTGGAGAGGAAGAAGGCGTTGGAGTAGCCACCGGTGGCCAGCACCACGGCGTGGGCCGAGTGCGAGGCAACCTCGCCGGTGTGGAGGTTGCGGGTGACGATGCCGGCGGCCTTGCCGTCCTTCATGACCAGGTCGAGCATCTCGGTCCGGTCGAAGAGCCTGACGGAACCCAGCTCGACCTGGCGCATCAGCGCCTGGTAGGCGCCGAGGAGGAGCTGCTGGCCGGTCTGGCCGCGGGCGTAGAAGGTGCGTGACACCTGGGCGCCGCCGAAGGAGCGGTTGTCGAGCAGGCCGCCGTACTCGCGGGCGAAGGGCACGCCCTGGGCGGTGCACTGGTCGATGATGTCGAGGCTCAGCTGGGCCAGGCGGTGCACGTTGGCCTCGCGGGAGCGGTAGTCGCCGCCCTTGACCGTGTCGTAGAAGAGGCGGTGCACGCTGTCGCCGTCACCGTGGTAGTTCTTCGCCGCGTTGATGCCGCCCTGGGCGGCGATGGAGTGGGCTCGCCGCGGGCTGTCGTGGAAGGTGAAGACGTCGACGTTGTAGCCGAGCTCGCCGAGCGTGGCGGCGGCGGCGGCGCCGGCCAGGCCGGTGCCCACGATGATGACCTTGAACTTCCGCTTGTTGCCCGGGGCCACGAGCTTGATCGAGAACTTGTGGTTGTCCCACTTGTCGGCGATCGGTCCGTCGGGGATCTTGGCGTCGAGCTGCATCGAGGGTCCCATCAGTCGATGATGCCGGTGAGCACGGCCACGGGGAACGACACGTTGCCGATCACGATGGCGAGGGCGAACACGGTGGCGAAGGCTCGCCGGCCCGCCTCGAAGCGAGGGTTGGAGGCTCCGAGAGAGCGGAAGAGGCTGTAGGCGCCGTGGTAGAGGTGGGCGCCGAGGGCGAGGTTGGCCACGATGTAGATGACGGAGTTGAGCGGCTTCTGGAAGCCCAGCACCACGTTGTCGTAGACGGCGTGGCGGACGAAGTCGGGGTGCACCGTGCCGGTGGTGAAGTGGAGGATGTGGTACACGACGAACAGCAGCACGATCACGCCCGTCCAGCGCATGGTGCGTGAGGCGTAGTCGGCGGCGATGTAGTCGCGCTTCTGCTCGTAGCCCTGGATGCGGGCCCGGCGGTTCATCATCGTGAGCGACCAGGCGGCGTGGATGTGGATCAGGAAGGCGGCCAGCAGGGCCACCCGCATGATCCAGAGGAAGCCGTACTCGGGCACCGCCGGGGCACCGAAGACCGTGAGCCACTCGGCGTACTCGTCCATGTGCTCGGGGCCCAGGTAGAGCTTGAGGTTCCCGATCATGTGCATGAGCACGTAGAACATGAGGAACGCGCCCGAGACCGCCATGGCGACCTTCTTGCCGATGCTCGAGCGGTAGAGCTCGACCGGCAGCGGGGCCTGGCGGGCCGAGCCCTTCGACTCGGCGGTCCCGGGCTTCTTGGGCTCAGTGGGCGCTGCCATGGCCGCTGCCTCCGATGGCTCGTGCTGACGACCCGCCGGGTGGAGCCCGGGGCCGGACACCTGGGACCGTACCGGAGGTGCGGCGGGAAGGCGGAACCGGGCCCCTACGGGGTGATGGTCGACTCGTAGCGGTTGTCGGCCGTCGCGTCCGGGGACCGGAGGGTGAGGGTGAGGGTGAGGGCGCCGGGCTCGTCGGGGACGACGGCCTCGACCGTGCCGACGCGGGCCACGGCGTCGGCCGCGACCTCGCCCTCCCAGCGCCAGGTGCGCTCGCCGCCGTCCCAGGCGAGCGTGGCGGTGACGGTGGCGGTCAGCGGGCGGCGCAGGTCGGACACCACGTGCACGTCGAGGGCCAGCGCGTCGCCGGGGGCGACGCCGACCGGAGGCCGGTCGGCCACCACGATCACCGGCCGGCACGCCTCCACCATCGCCCGGTGGGCCTCCTTGGGCCGACGCTCGTGGTCCAGGACCGACCACGACACCGCGGGGTGGCCGTCGGCGAAGGAGAACTGGGCGAAGCCGCCGGCCGGGTGGTACTTGAGCCGCCGGAGGTGCTCGACGTGGTGCTTGACGACGGTGGCCTGGTAGGCCTGGGTGGCCGCCCGCCACGACGCCAGGGTCGGGTGGTCCCCGGGCGGCACCCGGTGGTCGAAGATCGAGCGCTGGAGGCCGTGGGTGTGCTCGAGGCGATCCCAGTCGAGGTCGGGCCAGCGGTCGGGCTCGAGGAAGTCGTCGGTGTCGGGCAGCGACTGGGCGCCGAACTCGCTCACGAAGCGTGCCAGGTTGGGAACCCGCCGCAGGGCGTCGGGGAGGTCGCGCTCGTCGCCGTGGTACCAGCCGAAGTAGAGGTGGGCGTCGGTGCCGGAGGAGCCGAGGTGGGGGAGCACCCCCGAGTGGGGGATCACCGGACGGGTGCCATCGGCGCCATCGAGGGCCCGCCGGATGCTGCGGTCGAGGACGGTCTTGTTCCACGAGGGCAGCTGCTGACCGAGGGCGTAGCGGGCCTTGAGGGCGCCCGACATGCCGGGGCCCAGCTCGGTGCCGGGTGCGATGTCGAGGGCCAGTGGCTCGTTGTGGCCGCACCAGATGGCCAACGACGGGTGGTGACCGAGGTGCTCGACGGCCGCCACCGCCTGGCGGACCGCCTGGGCGCGGATGCCACGGGCGTAGCCCCACTGGAGGGGCAGGTCCTGCCAGATGAGCACCCCGGCCTCGTCGGCGGCGTCGTAGAGCTCGGGACGGCTGATGTGGCCGTGGACCCGGAGCAGGTCGAGGCCGGCGTCGCGGACAGCCTCGACATCGCGGCGCAGCTCGGCGACTGAGGCCTCAGCGAGGGCCATGCGCGTGGGTCCCTGGTTCGTGCCCTTCAGGAAGAGGCGCTCGCCGTTGACCGAGAGCACCCAGCGCTGCCACGACAGCGACCGCAGGCCCACCCGTCGGACCAGGGAGTGGCTGGGCGCGCCGTCGACCTCGACCTCGACCGTCACGTCGGTGAGGTGCTGGTCGCCGAGGGCGTGCGGCCACCACAGCCGGGGGTCGTCGATGGCGACCTCCCAGTCGACGAAGTTGGAGCCCTCGGCCACCGGGCGCACCGTCACGTCGTCGACGCCCTGGATCGTGGTCCGCAGCGTCACGTGACGGGCGGTGTCGCTGTCGAGCTCGGCCCGCAGGGTGACCACGGCCCGCTCGGCGCTCGCCTCCCGGCACAGCACGCGCAGGCTGCGAGCCCGCACGGGGCCGGTGTGCTCGATCCGGACCGGCCGCCAGATGCCGCCGGGGTTCCAGTCGGGGTCGAGGCAGTCCCAGTGCTGGAACACCCCGGTGATGTTGCGCTTGGCGGTGCGCTCGAGCTGTGGGGTGCAGGCGACCTCCACCGCCAGGGTGTGGTCGGTCTGGGTGCGCAGCGCCCGGGTGACCTCGAAGGTGTGGCGGACGAAGTAGCCCTCGGTGTCACCCAGGTAGGCGCCATCGAGCCACACGTCGCCCTGGTAGAAGAGCCCGTCGAGCACCAGCCACGCGCGCTGGCCACCGTCGGGTGGGCGGGCGGTGAAGTGGCGACGGTGCAGCAGCGGGCCGTCGGAGCCGGCGAAGGCCGGCGTCGACCGCCAGTGGCCCGGCACCTCGATCGGCTCCCAGCCGTCGTCGTCGAGGTCGGGCTGGGCGAAGGATCGGCGCAGGCCCTCGTCGGCGACGACGGCGCGCCAGGTGCCGTCGAGGTGCAGCGAGCCGGGCAGATCCACGCCGCGAAGGCTACGGCCCAGAGCGCGGGCGGATGCCCGCCGCTACCTTGGCCCCATGACCTCGCGACCAGCCACCCTCGGCCAGCTACGCGAGTCGGGATGGGTCTCCCTCCCGGTGAAGGAGGAGATCCGGCGCAACGCCATCAGCCGGATCCGGGCGGGCGACGCGCTCTTCCCCGGCGTGCTCGGCTTCGACGACACCGTCCTGCCCCAGCTGGAGAACGCACTCCTCGCCGGCCACGACGTGATCTTCCTCGGCGAGCGCGGGCAGGCCAAGACCCGCATCATCCGCAGCCTCGTCGGGCTGCTCGACGAGTCGATGCCGATCGTGGCCGGCTCGGAGATCAACGACGACCCCTACGCACCCGTCTCCCGCCACGCCCGCGACCTGGTGGCCGACAAGGGCGACGAGACCGCCATCGACTGGGTGCACCGTGACGACCGCTTCGGCGAGAAGCTGGCCACCCCCGACACCTCCATCGCCGACCTCATCGGCGAGGTCGACCCGATCAAGGTCGCCGAGGGCCGCTACCTCTCCGACGAGCTGACGCTGCACTACGGCCTGGTGCCGCGCACCAACCGCGGCATCTTCGCCATCAACGAGCTGCCCGACCTGGCCGAGCGCATCCAGGTCGGACTGCTCAACGTGCTCGAGGAGCGCGACGTCCAGATCCGCGGCTACAAGGTCCGCCTGCCGGTCGACGTGTTGCTGGTGGCCTCGGCCAACCCCGACGACTACACCAACCGCGGCCGGATCATCACCCCGCTGAAGGACCGCTTCGGGTCCCAGATCCGCACCCACTACCCCTTCGACGTCGAGACCGAGATGGCCATCGCCCGCCAGGAGGCTGCCCCCTTCGAGGTCGCGGGCATGCACGTCAAGCTGCCCGACGAGCTGGCCGAGGTGGTGGCCACGCTCTCGCACCTGGCCCGATCCAGCCCCCACGTCAACCAGCGCTCGGGCGTGTCGGTGCGCCTCTCGGTGGCCAACTCCGAGACGCTGCTCGCCAACGCCGCCCGCCGGGCCCTGCGCCTCGGCGAGACCGAGGTGGTGCCCCGGGTGAGCGACCTCGACGCCCTCATCGCCTCGACCACGGGCAAGATCGAGATCGAGACCCTCGAGGAGGGCCGCGACGAGATCATCGTCGAGAACCTGGTGAAGGCCGCCATCCTCACGGTGTTCAGGTCGCGCTGCACCATGGGCGACCTCGCCGACCTCGTCACCGCCTTCGAGGACGGCACGGTCGTCCATGCCGGCGACGACATCCCCTCGTCGGCCTACGTCGAGCTGGTCTCGAGGGTCTCGGCGCTGCGACCCCACGTCCAGCGACTCACCGGAGACGACGAGAGCCCCGGGGCGGTGGCCTCCGCCGTCGAGTTCCTCCTCGAGGGCCTCCACCTCTCCAAGCGCCTCAACAAGGACGCCGCCGGCGGCAAGGCCACCTACCGGGGTCGCGGGTAGGCGAGGTCAGGCCTGGCGGGCGGCGTGGTCGGGGTCGTGGGCCACGACCACGCACCAGGAGCCGATGGCCCGGAGGCGGTCGCCGTCGAGGCGCCCCTGGTCGGTGACGATGGCCTCGATCGTGCCCGTGGCCTCGTCGAGCTCCACGTCGTCGACGTGGCCGAGCAGGTTGCCGGTGTCGGACAGCACCCGCCGCCCCGCGATGTCGAGGTCGCCCTTCAGGGTGCGTGCCTCGCGGCCCTCGGCTGCCGAGCGGACGCTGGCGCGGTCGTCGATGATCACGGCGTCGTCGCCGATGCCGCTGATCGCCTCCCAGGCCACGACGTCGCCTTTGGCCACCTGCACGGCGGTGATGCGGCGGGCACCGACGTCGATCACGAGGCGGTCGACCGACCCGACCTTCTCGGCCGACGCCTTGCTCATCACCTTGGTGCCCTTCAGCGCTCGCCAGCTCGTCATGACGTGCTCCTCAGGTGGGCCCGGAACGACTCGACTGAGCCGCCGAAGCCGGCCAGGTCGTCGGACAGGAAGTCGCGCACGGCGGCGGGGACGAGCAGCGCCTCCTCGGACACGGCGAGGGTGTCGGGGAGCGGCACGAACATCGAGCGGTCGCGGTCGGGGCTCTCGATCTCGTAGCCCACCACCTCGGCGGCGTCGTCGACGTGCAGGACGACGTCGAGGACCTCGCCCAGGCGGTCGCCGTCGTCGGTGAGCACCTCGGCGCCGATGACGTCGCGGGTGCCACCGCCGGTGATGTCGCGGGCTTCGGGGCCCTTGGCCAGGGCGGTCTCGTCGGCCACCATCACCGCGTCGCGCCCCAAGGCGGCCACCGCCGACCAGGGGAGGGCCTCGTTCATGGGCCCGGCGAGGAAGCCCCGTCGGTTCAGGGTGAAGCCCACCAGTCGGGCCTGGTCGACGCGGTAGACGACGTCCTTCACCTCGGCGATGTCGTCGCCGCCGGCGATGGTGACGACCGGCAGGCCGATGACCTCGGTGGCTCGCAGCAGCAGCGTCATCGGTCCTCCTCCTGGGAAGCGCTGGCCTCTCGGGGAGTGCTGGCCTCTCGGGCAAGGCTGGCCAGCACGCTGCCGGAGCGGCGCTTGCGCTGGACCACCACGAGCACCAGGGCCAGGATCGCCAGGACCACGATCACACCGATGACGATCGGGAGCAGGGTGTCCACGCGCTCAGCCTCCAGGGTCAGGTGACGGGACCGTACCCCGTGCCGGGGTGGGGGACACGACGGGTCGCGTCCACCCGCCCGGGCCCATCAGGTCGACCCGAGTTCGGCAGCAAGGTGAGATTCGTGTGCTCAGGTCTGCTCAGGGCGGCACGGCTGGTTGCGCAGGACGCGGATCCCGCCGCAGGGGGGCAGGGCCTCGACACCCGCGGTCGCACCCGACACCAGCGGCAGCGCCACCGACGAGGCCGTGACGCCACCGGTGTGCACGGTGTTCACCGCGGGGAGCGGGAGGGCGGTGAACCCCCACAGGTCGGGGTGGACGTGCGGCGCGGCGACCGTGACGCGGACCTGTGAGCCGGCCCGGAAGACGTGGCCGAACGGGAAGATCTCGACCCGCATCAGGCTCGGGACCCCGGGCACCAGGGGGAGGGAATCGAGCGCCTGGTGGGTCTGGAACGGCCGGAGCTCGGTCGACAGGGTCTCGTGCTCGGCGCGGTGGCTGGCCCGCAGCCACCCCTGCTGCACGAAGACCTCGCGCCCATCGGAGCGGACCTCCGACAGCGTGACCTCCAGGTCGGTGTCGGGAGCAGTCGACGACAGGTGCAGGTCGATGCTGGCCGTGCCGAGCAGGACCTTGTCCTCGCTCAGGGGCTCGGTCGTGAACGACGCCGACATGCCGTCGGCAGGGCGGTCGTCCCACGTCGCGGCAGGTACCTCGAGCAGCTCATAGCCGCCCCGTTCCTGCGAGCCCGCCTCCGGGCTGTACACGTAGTCGACGCTCCCCGGCACGCCCGGCTGGGTCGGCACGAGCCCGCCGTCGGCGGTGGCGTAGAGGCGGTCGGCGGTGAGCTCGGGGACCGGCCAGTCCTCGTGGGTGGTCGTCCAGGCGGCGCGCCGGCTGCTGTTCATCTCCCAGTTGATGATGACCCGGTCTTCGGCCAGGTAGGCGGCGAAGGCCTCCTCGAAGGTCTCGGGCCGGGTGGTCGTCTCGGTCGTGGTCTCCGTTCGCACGGGATGCGGCTTGCCGTTGGGCATCAGCACCGGTGAGGTCGTCGTCTCCGTCTCGGTCACGGTCCGCTGGTCCCTGGTGGGGACGGTGCGGCGCAGGTGGTAGTCGAGGAACCGGGTGATGTGGGGGAAGACGTCCGGCCCGTAGTACTCGCCGTGATCGCCGTTGGTGCCGAGGAACTTCCAGTCGAGGTCGGGTCGGAGCCGTTCGAGGATGTGGGTCGCCCGCGACCCGACCTGCTCGTCCTGCCACGACTCGACGAGGAACATCGGGGTGTCGATCTCGTCGGCGAACCAGAACGGCGAACGCTCGTGGAAGAACTCACTGTCGAAGTTGTTCTGCGGCTGCAGGGCCTGCACGAACGGGTTGAACGGGCCGTTGAGGGCGTGCTCGGCCTGGTTCACGAGGCACTGCTCGTCGGCTTCGCCGCTGGCGTAGTGCTCGGGGGCGACGATGTAGCCCTCGTAGGCGCGCTGCGCCGACCAGCCGCCGGCGAAGGTGACGTTCTGGATGCCGCCCGGGTAGGGCACGTCACGGTAGAGGTCGGCGAACACGTTGCCCGGCACGATGGCGGCGAGGTGGTCCTCGAGCACGCCGTCGACCCACTCCTGGGTCCGGTGCTCGTCACCGGGGATGGCGCGCGCGCCGGCCACGAAGAGCTGGGTGATGCCGGGGTAGCTCTTGCCGACCATGGCGAAGTCGCCGTTGGACCAGCGCTGATCGGCCAGCCAGTCGATGGCCTCGACGCCGTCGATCGATTGGCGCGGCTCGAAGTAGTCGAACTTCCCGCTGCTGCACGCGCTGCCCCGGATGTTCAGGCCCACCACGGCATAGCCCGCGGCGATGAACCGGTCGTCGAGACCGTCGTACACGTTCAGGGCCGGGAGGTAGCCCGAGTAGTCGATGACGGTCGGGTATGGCCCTTCCCCGAACTCCGCCGGGTCGGGCGTCATCACCTTGTAGTGCAGCAGCGCCTCGTCGAGCGTCCCCACGGCGACCGGGATGTACCCGGTGCGATGGGTGGGCGGGTCGGCCTGCGCCCCGCGTGGCAGGACCACGAGCGCGGCGAGGACGGCGACGGCGAGGAGGACTGCTCTGCTTCTCATCCAGTGGAGTTCGACACCGGCACCGACCAGGCCTGCGCCGGCGCGGAAGCATCCCGAAAGATGCCGGGACAGGCAGGTGCTGGGGGGGTGGGCCGACGAATAGAACACTGTGTTCCTCCGAGTAACCTTCGTGGCCGCCCTCCTCGTGGCCTCCGCTCCCGTGGTCTCCACCGCTCAGGCGGACGAGGAACCGACGTTTCGGGCGGGGGTCGGCGTCGCCGACGCGACGTGGCACGTGGGGGCTGGCGCCGGGCAGTACGCGGACAAGGAGCCGGCGGGCGCGAACGACAGCATCGACCCCCACCAGCACTCCCTGACCCAGAGCGACAGCTACGGCGTGCAGTCACGCCTCACGATGCGGGCCATCGTCGTCGAGGGAACCAACGGTGAGCGCGTCGCCCTGCTCAAGAGTGACCTCTACCTCGCCCAGAACCACCTGCTGCGCCGGGCCGGCCAGCTGCTGGCCGAGGCGGGATCGTCGATCACTGCCGACGAGATCCTCCACACCGCCAGCCACAACCACTCGTCGCCCTACTACTCGACGCCCTCGTGGGGTGTCTGGCTGTTCCAGGACGCCGTCGACCTTCGCAACCTCGAATACGTCGCCCGGGCCATGCGCGATGCCGTGCTGGAGGCCGAGGCGTCGCTTCGCCCGGCGACGATGGGCGCGACGACGGTCGAGCACTCGATCTTCAAGGCCAACATCGCCGGACGGGGCATCGCATCCGACGGCACGCCCTACGGCCATCCGCTCGAGCACGGCGACCTCGGCCTGACCGTGCTGCGCTTCGACGACGCCAACAGCGGTGAGCCCATCGCAGTGTGGGCCAACTTCGGCCAGCACCCAGAGGGCCTCGACGGATACGACCTCATCACCGCTGACTTCCTCGCGCCGCTCGAGCGGTTCGTCGAGCGTCATGTGGGCGCGCCACTGGTGTTCAGCCAGGGTGACGTCGGGTCGGCGGAAGGGCCCTACGAGAGCTGGGCGAACGCCGAGACGCTGCCCGACGGAACGATCAGGGCGTGGGCCCACGTGGGTCACGCCCAGATCGAACGGGGTGCCCGCCTCCTCGCCGACTCGCTCATCGAGGCCTGGGAGGCGATCGGAACCGGGGACGTCGAGGTGCCGCCGTCGAGCGACGTACCCGTCGGGATGATCACCTACTGGGCGCCTGGCCCCGTGTCGCATCCGTACCCGAGCGTGTCGAACTGCCGGACGCAGGAGACCGCCGAGGGCAAGCCAGGCCTGCCCATCCTCGGCCTCCCCGACTGCTCGAGGCCCACCGGCTCGGCGCCGGTCGGCCTGCCGTTCGAGAGTCTGAAGCTGCACGGCATCCCCGTGCCGGACCACTACGACGCTCCGTCGTTCACTGCCGTCCAGGAGAACCTGCGCCTGCAGCTCCAAGCGGTGCGTCTCGGCGACGTGGTGCTGGGATCGTGTGCGTGTGAGGCCCAGGCCGACCTGATCCTGAACTTCGAGTCACGCGCTGACGACCTCGTGGGTCTGGACAACGGATTCGCCTGGGACGAGCTCTGTGATGGGCGCGAAGACGGCACCTGGGCGTGCCCGGATCCGGGTCGCGACGATCTGGGCGATCGGAGCTTGATCGTCGATGACGGTCCGTTCCAACGGATGCGAGCGCAGGTCCACAACGACGCCGCCGGGTGGGACGACCCGGCATATGCCCCGTACGCCAACAGCGAGCCGACCGACCCAGACGACATCAAGGGCAACTTCACCCACGAGGAGCTCCCGTCGAGCGAGGGCTACCCCATCGCCGTAGGACTCGGCCATGCCGGTGATTACAACGGCTACACGGTGTCCTACCGCGAGTACATGAGTCGGGACACCTACCGGAAGGCCCTCACCTCCCATGGAGCCCACACCGCTGACTACATGGTCACCCGGCTCGTCCGGATGGCCGGAGCGCTGAAGCGTGGCGAGGCGTTCGTGCCCGACGACCCGCTGGCTCCGGCCGCAGCCGCCGACGAGGCGCGGCAGGAGGCAACGTCGCAAGCGATCGGTCGGGCCGCCGGTGTCGCGTACGACGCCTGGCAGGCCGCGCTGGCCGACGACGTCGGTCCGGCTGGGTCGCTCGAGCAGCCCGCGCGGGAGATCAAGCGCTTCTCGGGGGCCACGTTCTCGTGGCGCGGCGGCTCCAACGCAGTCGACAACCCCACGGTCGCGGTGGAGCGCCTGGAAGACGGCGCCTGGGTCCCGTACGCGGATCAGAGCGGTGAGGTGCAGACCATCCTGGCCATGCCAGCGGGCGTGCATGGTGTCGCCGACACCCACACGGGCGGTCAAGAGTGGCGCTGGACGGCGTCGTTCGAGGCGTTCGATGCCTTCCCCGCCACGCTCGGCCAGGTGCCCGACGGCACCTACCGGTTCGTCGTCGACGGCGTCATCCGCCAGGCGCGGTCGAACACCCCGTACCACCTCGAGTCCGACCCGTTCGCCGTCGTGCCATGGGACGGCATCGCCGTGCACGACCTTCGTCTCGAGGACGGCGGGTCGGTATCGTTCATCGTCGACCCCATCGAGTACCCGCGCACCTACAGCTCACCGATCCGCATGGTCCGTGACGACGGCCGGAACACGATCTGCAAGACCTGCTCCTTCCGGCCCTGGGCGCGCACCGGCGAGGTCTCGACGGCGACGGTCACCGTCCTCGGCCCCAACGGGAAGGTCCGGCGCGCCGTGGACGCGACGCTGCAGGACGGCCGGTGGGTTGCTGCGACGCGGCTCAAGAAGAGCGAGA
>DATKDW010000030.1 GCA_035512495.1 Acidimicrobiales bacterium | reverse complement strand
CGGCGGTGGCGCAGGCGCCCGCCCCGGTGGCCCGCCGCCGCTACGCCCGGGCCAGGTGCCCGGTGCCGGTGGCCGTCCCGGCGGCCCCGGTGGCCGCCCCGGCGGTCCCCGCCGGCCCCGCCGTGGTGGCGGTCGTCGACGCCGCAACCGCGAAGAGCTGCAGGCTCAGGAGATCCCGACCTACACCCCCGAGGACGCACCGATCCCCGAGGGCGAGGTCGTCATCGAGCGCGGCGCGACGGCCAAGGACCTCGGCCCGAAGCTGAACCGCTCGGCGGCCGACGTCGTCCGGTTCCTGCTCCAGCAGGGCGAGATGATCACCGCCACCCAGACGCTCTCGGACGACATGATCGAGCTCTTCGCCGCCGACGTGGGCGCCGAGATCCGCCTCGTCGACCCCGGCGAGGAGCAGGAGGTCGGCCTCCAGCAGCTGCTCGAGGTGCTCGACGCGGAGGACGAGGACGAGTCCACCCTCCGCCCCCGCCCGCCGGTGATCACGATCATGGGCCACGTCGACCACGGCAAGACGCTGCTGCTCGACCGCATCCGCGAGACCAACGTCGTCGAGGGTGAGGCCGGTGGCATCACCCAGCACATCGGCGCCTACCAGGTCGAGAAGAACGGCACCACGCTGACCTTCATCGACACGCCCGGTCACGCCGCCTTCACCGCCATGCGGTCGCGAGGCGCCGAGGTCACCGACATCGTGGTCCTGGTGGTCGCCGCCGACGACGGCGTCATGCCGACCACCCTCGAGGCCCTGGCCCACGCCAAGGCCGCCGACGTGCCCATCGTGGTCGCAATCAACAAGGTCGACCGCGAGAACGCCGACCCCAACCGCGTGATGCAGCAGCTCTCCGAGCACGAGCTCGTCCCCGAGGGCTGGGGCGGCGAGACGATCATGGTGGAGATGTCGGCGCTGCAGAACATCGGCATCGACGACCTCCTCGAGCAGCTCGCCGTGGTGGCCGAGCTCGAGGACCTCAAGGCCAACCCCGACGGTCGCGCGTACGGCGTGGTGCTCGAGGCCAACCTCGACGTTGGTCGGGGTCCCGTGGCCACCGTGCTGGTGCAGCGGGGCAACCTCAAGGTCGGTGACCCGATGGTCGCCGGACCCGCCCACGGCAAGGTCCGCGCCCTCATCGACGACACCGGCCGCCAGATCAAGGAGGCCGGTCCGGGCATGCCGGTCCAGGTGCTCGGCCTCTCCGAGGTGGCCGACGCCGGTGACGACTTCGTGGTCGCCCCCGACGAGAAGCTGGCCCGCAAGGTGGGCGAGACCCGTGGGCGCTACGCCCGCATCAAGAACATCGCCGCCGACGCCTCGGCCATCAGCACCGGGGTGAAGCTCGAGGACATCTTCGAGCAGATCCAGAAGGGCGAGGCCGCCCAGCTCAACATCGTGCTCAAGGCCGACGTCACCGGGTCACTCGAGGCGCTCAGCGAGTCGCTGCGCAAGCTCGAGCGCGACGACGTCAAGATCCAGTTCGTCCACCGCGCGGTGGGCGGGATCAGCGAGAACGACGTCCAGCTGGCCGCCACGACCGCTGCGCTCATCATCGGCTTCAACGTCCGCCCCGATCGCAAGAGCCGCGAGCTGGCCGAGGTCGAGGGCGTCGAGATCCGGGCCTACGAGATCATCTACCAGGTCCTCGAGGACATCGAGAAGGCCATGCTCGGCCTCCTCGCCCCCGAGTACGAGGAGGTCGTCACCGGTGACGCCGAGGTGCGCGAGATCTTCCGTGTGCCCCGCATCGGCGCCATCGCCGGCTGCTACGTGCTCAACGGCACGATCACCCGGAACTCCAAGGTCCGCTTCCTGCGGGAGGGCACCATCATCTGGAAGGGTGCCGTCTCGTCCCTGCGGCGCTTCAAGGACGACGTCCGAGAGGTGCAGGCCGGCTTCGAGTGCGGCATCGGCCTCACCGACTTCCAGGACCTCAAGCCCGGCGACATCATCGAGACCTACGAGGACCGGGAGATCCCCCGGACCTGACCGGCGCACGCGTCGCCTCGCCCGCCACTCGGTACCGTGGCGGGTGATGCACGCTGCGGCGATGGAGGTCGACCTCCACATCCCCGAGTCGCGCTCGCTCAAGGCGAAGCGTGCCGCCGTCAAACCCATCGTCGAGGGCCTGCGGCGGCGGTTCAACGTCGCCGTCTCGGAGGTCGACCATCAGGACCAGTGGCAGCGCTGCCTCATCGGCGTCGCCGCCGTGGCGTCGTCCCATGCCCACCTGACCGACATCCTCGACGAGGCCGAGCGCTTCGTCTGGTCGAGGCCCGACATCCAGGTTCTTTCGATCGAACGGAGGTGGCTCGATGCCGCGGAGTAGGAGCAACAACCCCCGGCAGTACCCGCGCACCGCGCGGCTGAACGAGCTGTGCCGGGAGATCCTGGCCGAGGAGCTCACCCGCATCGAGGACCCCCGCCTCGAGCTGGTCACCATCATCCACGTCGATGTCGACCCCGACATGAGCCGTGCCGTCGTGGCAATGGCGTCGCTCGGGGAGGGCGAGGACGAGGCGCTCGAGGCCCTGGCCGACCACCGCCACGTGTTGCAGCGCGCCATCGCCCGCCAGGCCCGGATCAAGCGGACGCCCGAGCTGCAGTTCCGCCGGGACGAGGCGATCGCCTACGCCTCGCGGATCGAGGAGCTCCTCGCCCAGGAGCGGATCCAGCGGGCATCGAGGCCGCCCGTCGCCGATCCCGACCCCGAGGTCTACGGGCGCGGAGGCGCTGGCGACCCGTGAGCCGGCGCGACCGGCCGGAGGGCCCGAGCGGCCTCGTGGTGGTCGACAAGGAGGCGGGCTGGACCTCTCACGACGTCGTGGCCAAGGCACGCGGCATCCTCGGCACCCGCAAGGTCGGCCACTCGGGGACGCTCGACCCCGACGCCACGGGCGTGCTCCTCCTCGGCGTGGGGCGGGCCACGCGCCTGCTCCGGTTCACGTCGACGCTGCCGAAGTCGTACACCGGCGAGGTGGTGCTCGGGACCGAGACCACCACCCTCGACGCCGCTGGCGACGTGGTGGCCACCCACGACATGAGCCACGTGACCCTCGACGAGGTGCGCCGGGCGGCCACCGCGTTCGTCGGCGACATCACCCAGGTCCCCCCGATGGTCTCGGCGGTGCAGGTCGGGGGTCGGCGCCTCCACGATCTGGCTCGCGAGGGCATCGAGGTCGAACGGGAGCCGCGCCCGGTCACCGTCCACCGCTTCGACGTGGGCGAGGAGGTCGCGCCCGGGGTGGTGGCGATCGAGGTCGACTGCTCGTCGGGCACCTACGTGCGGTCCCTGGCCGCCGACCTCGGCACCGCCCTCGGCGGCGGCGCCCACCTCCGCAACCTCCGTCGCACCGCCATCGGCCCCCACGAGGTGGGAGGGGCGTCCCGGCTCGAGGAGCCGGTGCTGCTGCCCATGTCGGCGACCGTGGCCCACCTGCCGTCGGTGACCGCGGGGCCGGAGCTGGCCGCGCTCGTCGCCACCGGCACGCGCCTGGCGCGAGACGGCGAGGTGGCCTTCGAGGGGGAGGGGCCATGGGCGGTGGTCGACGTCGGCACGGGCGAGCTGCTGGCGGTCTACGAGGCCAAGGGCGATCGCGCCAAGCCTGCGGTGGTGCTGGTGCAACCGCACGAGGTGGGCGGCAGGTAGGTTCGACCCGTGCAGGTGATCCGCACCGCCGAGGCCTGTCCCCGCCCTCCCGAGGGCTGCGCAGTGACGATCGGGTTCTTCGACGGCGTCCACGTCGGTCACCAGATCATCATCGGCGAGGCTCGCCGGCTTGCCGCCGAGCTGGGTGCCCGCACGGCGGTGATCACCTTCGACCCGCACCCCGCCCGCGTGGTGCGGCCCGACTCGGCGCCGCTGCTGCTCACCGGCCTCGACCAGCGCCTCGAGCTCCTCGATGCGACCGGCGTCGACTTCACCTACGTCGTCGCCTTCGACGAGGCCCGCGCCAAGGAGGCCGCCGAGGACTTCGTCACTGGGGTCATCGTCGACTGCCTGGCCACCCGCGCCGTGGTGGTCGGCGCCGACTTCCACTTCGGCCACCAGCGCCGGGGCAACGTCGGCATGCTCGAATCGATGGGGGCCGAGCACGGCTTCGAGGTCCACGGTGTGGAGCTCGTCGCCTCGGGCACCGCCGGCGCCCGCGCCGTGTCGTCCACCGCCATCCGCCAGGCGCTGGCCGACGGCGACCTCGACGACGCCAACCGCATGCTCGGCCGCCCCCACGAGGTGCGCGGCACCGTCGTCCACGGCGACGAGCGGGGCCGGGAGCTCGGCTTCCCGACCGCCAACGTGGCCCTCCCGGCCGACGTGTGCCTCCCCGCCGACGGCGTCTACGCCGGCTGGTACGCCCGGCCCGACGGCACCACCCTCCCGGCGGCGATCTCCCTCGGGCGACGTCCCCAGTTCTACGTCGATGCCGAGCTGTCCCTGCTCGAGGCCCACGTCATCGACGCCGACGGCCTCGACCTCTACGACGAGGCGGCCTGCGTCCGGTTCACCAGACGGCTCCGGGGCCAGGAGCGCTTCGATTCGGTCGACGACCTCACCGCCCAGATGCGCCGCGACGTCGACGCCGCCCGCTCCGCGCTGGGGGTCCCACCGTGGTCACGGTGAGCGAGAGCGACGAGGACAGGGCGCTCGAGGTCGGCGGCGGCGGGCCTCTCCTCGAGGGGGACGCCGAGCGAGCGCTCGTCCCGAGCCCCCGCCTCGACCGCCACGTCCTGAGCCTCGACGACGGCCACCGGGTGCAGATCTCGGTGGCCGGCCGGGGCGTGCCATTGGTGGTCGTGCACGGCTACACCGCCGAGGGCCTGCTCTACGCCCAGACCCTCTCGCGACTCGTCGGCAGCGGCTTCAAGGTCATCGCCATCGACACCGCAGGGCACGGCGGGACCGAGGGGTTGCGCGAGGGTGCCGGTGACCTCAAGGAGTACGCCGAGCTGCTCGGGCGCATCGTCGACCACCTCGGCATCAGGCGGGCCGTCTTCGCCGGCCACTCGATGGGCGGGCGCCTGGTCACCGAGCTGGTGGCGAACGACCCGGAGCGGGCCATCGCCGTGCTGCTCGTCGACGCCATCGTGGGTGACACGTGGGACTCGATGGTCGGCCTGTACCGGGTGGCGCCGCCACTCATGGGCGTCACCGGGCTCACCCTGGCCGTCGACACCATCTCCACCCTGCCGGTGCTGGCCGACCGCCGCCAGGCCCTCAAGCTGCTGCGGCTGTGGCTGCCCGTCCTCACCCACAACGTGCGCCGGCCCCTCAACCTCGTCGGCGCGGCCATCTCGATCCTGCGGTCAGGCCCGTCCCGCTGGATGCTGGACCGCCTCGCCGACGAGCGGGTCCCGGTGGTGGTCATCCACGGCGACCGCGACCGGGCCGTGCCGCTGCGCACCGCGAGAGACGCCGCTCGTCGGAGCCGGGGTGAGCTGGTGGTGGTCCACGGGGCCAGCCACTCGTGGGTGCTCAAGGACCCCGAGACGCTGCCTGCCATCATCGGTGAGCTGCTCCTCGACACCTTGGGCCTCCACCTGCGGTCGGCGCTGGCCCGGGCCGGGGTCGACTTCGGCAAGCCGGCCATCGCCGAGGCCGAGCGTGCCCTCTACGAGCCGGGGGCGCTCATCCACGACCTGACCCCGGCGGAGGTCTACGACAGCGGCCACCCGGTCGAGCGCCAGCCGCCCCGCTACACCTGGACCCGTTCGGTGCCGCGGCACCCCTGACGGCCCGGGCGGTGAATGGCGGGTCCGGCCGGCGTGCCGCTACGCTGCCCGAAGCGCCCTGCGCAGTCGCGCGGCGCGCTCCGCACCACCGAGGCCCAAGAGGGAAGATGCCCGAGAAGTCCGCAACGATCGCCGATCACAAGCTCCACGACACCGACACCGGGTCGCCCGAGGTCCAGATAGCGCTCCTCACCGAGCGGATCAACCACCTCAACGACCACCTGAAGTCCCACCGCCACGACCATCACAGCCGTCGAGGCCTGCTGAAGCTCGTTGGCCGCCGCCGTCGCCTGCAGACCTATCTGCGCAACAACGACGTCGAGCGCTACCGGGCCATCAACGCCCGCCTCGGCCTCCGCCGCTAGGCAGACCCCACGAGCAGCCTCCGGGCTGCTCGTCCGGTTTTTCTCGGCGCACCTGCTCCACCCACAACCGGTCACCCGGTGCGGACAGGTCAGCTGCCAGTGGAGCCGTTCCCCGACACCTCACCGGTGCGTCGGGGCGCCGCTCCACTGGGAACTGGCCCGCCGCCGGTGGCCACACCAACAGAAGAGAGATCACATGGCAGACGCACGCAAAGAGGCGATCTCCGTCTCCGGCCCCATCACGGGCACCGACAAGACCCTGACCTTCGAGACGGGCAAGCTCGCCCAGCAGTCGCAGGGCGCCGTCGTCGCCCGCATCGAGGGCACCCGGGTGCTGGTCACCGCCAACGGTGACAGCAAGGGTCGCGACATCGACTTCTTCCCCCTCACCGTCGACATCGAGGAGAAGTCCTACGCCCGCGGCAAGATCCCGGGCTCGTTCTTCCGCCGAGAGGGCCGCCCGAGCGACGACGCTGTCCTCACCTGCCGCCTGATCGACCGCCCGCTGCGGCCGAGCTTCGCCGACGGCTGGCGCAACGAGACGCAGGTCGTGGGCACCGTGCTCGGCTCCGACGACGAGAACCCCTACGACGTCATGGCCATCAACGGCGCGTCGGCAGCCCTGATGCTGTCGGGCCTGCCCTTCGAGGGCCCCCTCGGCGCCGTGCGCCTCGCCTTCGACGTCGAGGGAGAGTGGATCCCCCACCCGACCTTTGCCGAGATCGACGCGTCCACCTTCCAGATGGTCGTGGCCGGCCGCGAGGTCGGCGGCGACATCGCCATCATGATGGTGGAGGCCGGTGGCACCGAGGGTGCCTGGGCCTACTACGAGGACGGCGCCCCCAAGGTCACCGAGGCCGTCATCGCCGACGGCCTCGAGGCGGCCAAGACCTGGATCGGCGAGTCCATGGAGCTGCAGAAGCAGCTCATGGAGTCCGCCGGCGTCCGGGAGCCCATCGAATACCAGGCCAAGGCCGACTACGGCGACGACGTCTACGCCAAGGTCGAGAAGGTCGGCCGCAAGCGCATCGCCGAGGCCAACGCCATCGCCGACAAGGCCGAGCGCAACGCCGCCAACGATGAGGCGAAGGACGCCATCGTCGCTGAGCTGTCCTCGGAGTTCGAGGGTCGCGAGAAGGAGATCAAGGAGGCCATCCGCTCGGTGACCAAGCAGGTCATCCGCCAGCGCGTGGTCAACGACGGCATCCGCATCGACGGTCGAGCCCCGGCCGACCTGCGCCCCGTCTCCGCCGAGGTGGGCCTGTTCGAGACCGCGCATGGCACCGGGCTGTTCCAGCGCGGCGACACCCAGGTCCTCAACGTCCTCACCCTCGGCATGCCCCGCATGGACCAGCTGCTCGACACCCTCGCCCCCGAGGAGCGCAAGCGCTACATGCACCACTACAACATGCCGCCCTACGCCAACGGCGAGACCGGCCGCATGGGTGGCACCAAGCGCCGCGAGGTCGGCCACGGCCTCCTCGCCGAGCGGGCGCTCCTGCCGGTGGTCCCCTCCAAGGAGGAGTGGCCCTACACCCTGCGCCTCGTCTCCGAGGTGCTGGCCTCCAACGGCTCCACCTCCATGGGTTCGGTGTGCGCCAGCTCCCTGTCGCTGATGGACGGCGGCGTGCCGATCAAGGCCCCCGTGGCCGGCATCGCCATGGGCCTCATCTACGAGGACGGCAAGTACACGACGCTGACCGACATCCTCGGCGCCGAGGATGCCTTCGGCGACATGGACTTCAAGGTCGCCGGCACGGAGGACTTCATCACCGCCCTCCAGCTCGACACCAAGATCGAGGGCCTGCCCGCCGACGTGCTGGCCGCCGCCCTCGACCAGGCTCGCGACGCCCGCATGGCCATCCTCGACGTCATGGACGAGGCCATCGCCGAGCCCCGCGACGACGTGCAGAGCAGCGCCCCGAAGATCATCAGCTTCGAGATCCCGATGGACAAGATCGGCGAGGTCATCGGGCCCAAGGGCAAGGTCATCAACACCCTCACCGCCGAGACCGGCGCCGACATCAGCGTCGACGACGACGGCGTGGTGGGCACCGTCACCATCGGTGGCACCGACCGCGATGCCGTGCAGGAGGCCCGTCGCCGGATCGAGCTGATCCTCGACCCGCCGCTGGCCGAGGTGGGCAAGATCTACCAGGGCCGGGTGGTGAACATCACCAAGTTCGGCGCCTTCGTCAACATCCTCCCGGGTCGTGACGGCCTCGTCCACATCTCCAAGCTCGGTGGCGGCAAGCGCATCGACAAGGTGGAGGACGTCCTGAGCCTGGGCGACGCCATCGAGGTCGAGGTCGAGGACATCGACCCGCAGGGCAAGGTGTCCCTGCGCCCTGCCGGCGACCTGCCCGAGGCCGAGGGCAACGGCGGCGACGATCGCCCCCGCCGCGCCCCACGCAGTGACCGTGGCGACCGCGAGGACCGCCCCCGCCGCGAGCGCAGCGAGCGCCCCGCCCGCCGCAGCCGCAGCGAGGACGACGCCCCGAGCAGCGGCGGTGGCGTCGCCACCGCCTCGTTCGAGGACGCGTTCGAGTCCGAGGTCCGAGACGAGTTCGGCGATCTCGGTCCCGAAGGAGGCAGCGAGGGCGGTGGCGGTGCCGACCGCAACCGCCGGCCCCGCGGCGGTCGCGGCCGCCGCTAACCGGCTCGCTGCGCACCAGCGTGGCCATCACCACCACGCGGCTCGACAACGGGCTGCGCGTCGTCACCGAGGAGATGCCCGGGGCCCGGTCGGTCACGACCGGGTTCTGGGTCGGTGTCGGCGCCTGTGACGAGGCCCCCGCCGAGGCGGGGGCCTCGCACTTCCTCGAGCACCTGCTGTTCAAGGGGACCGAGGCCCGCACCGCCGGTCAGATCGCCGAGGCGGTCGACGCCGTCGGGGGCGAGATGAACGCCTTCACCACCCAGGAGCACACGGCGTACTACACCCGCCTGCCGGCGGCCGAGCTCGACCTGGGCCTCGACATCGTCTCCGACGTCCTCCTCGCTCCGGCCTTCCGGCCCGCCGACGTGGAGGCCGAGCGCCAGGTGATCCTCGAGGAGATCCTCATGGAGGACGACGCCCACGACGACCGGGTGCTGACCCTCCTCGACGACGCCCTCTTCCCGGACCACCCCCTCGGCCGTGAGGTGCTCGGGACGCGCCAGTCGATCACCGCGATCGATCAGGAGACGATCCGCGCCTTCCACCGGCGCTGGTACCGGCCCGCCAACCTGGTGGTGGCGGCTGCCGGAGCCCTCGACCACCAGTCGGTGGTCGCGGGAGTGAAGGCGCGCTTCGCCGGTGTGACCGGTGGCGACGTCCCCGAGCGTCACGGGCCGTCCTCCCCGGCCCGGTCGCTGGCGGTGCTCCGGCGCCGGACCGAGCAGGTGCACCTGGCCGTCGGAGTCCGGGCGCTCCCGCGCGACGATGACGACCGTTACGCCCTCGCCGTGGCCAACCACGTGCTCGGCGGGGGACCGTCGAGCCGGCTGTTCCACACGATCCGCGAGGAACGGGGCCTGGCCTACAGCGTCTTCTCCCATCATGCCGCCTACGAGCGGACCGGAGCTCTGGTCGCCTACGCCGCCACCGCACTGGCCCGCCTGCCCGAGGTGCTCAGGCTCGTCCACCTCGAGCTCGACCGCCTCCTCTCCGACGGCGTGACCGACCAGGAGCTTCGGGTCGCGGCCGGTTATCTGGCCGGCTCCACCATGTTGGGGCTCGAGGACTCCGGCGGGTGCATGGCCCGGATCGGGGAGGACCTCTTGGTCCACGGGCGGGTGCCCGAGCTCGACGACGTGGTGGCCAGCTACCGGGCCGTCACCAGCGACGACGTGCAGCGCGCCCTGGCCCGCACCCTCGGAGCCAGCACCCGCAGCGTGGCCGTGGTGGGGCCGGTCTCGCGTCGCCAGCTCGAGACCCAGCTGGCGTAGCGGTGGGCGCGGCCAGCGCCCGGCGCGAGACTGGGGCCATGGCGATCAGGGTGGGTGTGTTCGGGGCCACGGGGCGTATGGGCCGCACCGTGTGCGAGGCGGTCGTCGGCGACCCCGCCCTCGAGCTCGTCGCCGCCGTCGACCCTCACCACGAGGGGCTCGACCTTCGGCCCGTCACGGGTGTCGACGCCGACCTGGTGATCCTCGGCCAGGCCGAGGGCCTGACCGACCTCGCGATCGACGTGGTGGTCGACTTCACGCGGGCCGAGGCGGCGCGCGCCAACCTGGTGTGGGCGGCCGAGGCGGGGATCCACGCCGTGGTCGGCACGACCGGTCTGAGCGAGTCCGACCACGCCGAGCTCGCCCGGGTCTTCATCAAGAGCAACTGCATCGTGGCCCCCAACTTCGCCATCGGGGCGGTGCTGATGATGCGCTTCGCCGAGCTGGCGGCGCCGTTCTTCGAGTCGGCCGAGATCATCGAGCTCCACCACGAGCTCAAGGTCGACGCCCCGTCTGGCACGGCCGTGCTCACCGCCGAGCGGATGGCAGCGGCGTCGGGGGACTGGACCGCCGACCCCACCACCGACGAGGTGCTCCCCGGCGCCCGGGGGGGCACCGGCCCGGCAGGGATCCCAGTGCACTCGGTGCGCCTGCGGGGCATGGTCGCCCACCAGGAGGTGCTGCTCGGCACCACCGGGCAGTCGTTGACGATCCGCCACGACTCCTACGACCGCACCTCGTTCATGCCGGGCGTGCTGCTGGCCGTGAAGGCGGTGGCCGACCATCCCGGCCTCACCGTCGGCCTCGACGCCCTGCTCGACCTGGGTTGACGGGGCGTGGAGCTCCTGCACGAGCCACAGGGCGCGGGCGACGGCGACGAGGATGCTCCCACGCCGTCGGCGCTGGTGCTGGCCACGCAGCTCACGCCCCACTGGGAAGCTCACGGGCAGCTGGTCGCCGGTCGTCAGACGCTGGAGAGCGCGCTGGCCAACGTCGACGGCTCACCCGCGGAGCGGGCACGGGCGCTCGGCGCGGTGGCGACGCTGGCGACGGCTCAGGGCGACCTCGATGGTGCCCGCACCGCCCTCGAAGCCGCCCTGGCGATCCATCGAGAGCTCGGCGATCGTGGGGCCGCAGCGGCGAGCCAGAACGCGCTGGCGGTCGCGGCGCTCCGCGCCGGGGACCCCGAGACCGCGGGCGAGGCTGCTGAGGAGGCGCGGAGCGTCTTCGAAGCGCTCGACGACCCCCTCGGTCTGGCCTTCGCCCACTCGAGCCTGGGGCTCGTCGCTGCTGCGGAGGCCCGACCGGCCGACGCCACCCGTCAGCTGCTGGCGAGCCTCCGACTGCTTCGCCGGCACGGTCGCAGGGCCGAGGCCGCCGCCGTGCTGGCCAACCTCGGCCACCTCGCGGACGACACCGGCGACCATCGACGCGCCGTTCGCTTCCACGACGGAGCTCGCCAGCTCTTCGCCCGCATCGGCGACCGGCGGGGAGAGGCGCTGTGCGTCAACAACCTGTCGATCCTGGCCCAGGGTCGAGGAGACGTCGACCACGCCATCGAGCTCGCCGATCGGGCGCTGGAGCTGTTCCAGGAGGTCGACGACCTGCGAGGGCAGGCCGCCATGCTGAACAACCTCGGTGGGCTCTGGGAGGAGCAGGGTGCGGGTGAGGAGGCTACCCGCCTCTACGGCGAGGCGGTTGTCGCCTTCACCCGCCTCGAGGACGGCCCCGGCCTGGCCGCGGCAAGCCACAACCAGGCGGCCGTCCGAGCTCCCGTCACCGAGCTGACCCCGAGGGAGCTGCAGGTCGCCGAGCTGGTGGCTGCCGGCCTCACGACCCGCGAGATCGCCGACCGCCTGTTCGTGTCCCAGCGCACCGTCGACAGCCACCTGGCCCACACCTTCACCAAGCTGGGTCTCTCGTCGCGCACCCAGCTGGCGATGTGGGCCGTCCGCCGGGGGCTGGGACCTCCGGAGGAGGCCGCTACGGAGTGAGGTCGAGGGCCTCTGTGACCCGCGTGTAGGGGATCTCGGCCTCGTCGTTCAGGTCGACCACATCCTGGGCGGTCGGTGCCTCGAAGAGGCACATGCAGTGCGACTCACCGGGGACGAAGGTGCTGCGGATGTAGCGGACGTCCTTTCCCTTCGCTCGGTGGGCCTCCGCCGTGTCGATCGCTCGCCGCTGAGCTTGGCCGAGCGCGTCCATCGAGACCCCGGGAAGGTCCCTGTCCACCATGAAGACCGGCATGTCGTCACCTCTCGTGTGTGTGGGGTGCGCAGGGTGCGCCCCTGATACGACCGTACGGGCGAGTCCGGTCCGGGTCATCGGTAGGAACACCGATCTTGGTCTCAGGCGCGAGCGACCCAGGCGTCGATCTGGGCTTCGAGCAGGTCGAGGGGCAGGCAGCCGTGGCGGAGTACCTCGTGGTGGAAGTCGCGGATGTCGAAGCGGTCCCCCAGGGCGGTCGAGGCCTTGGCCCGCAGGGCCTGGAGCTTCAGCTCGCCGGTCTTGTAGGCCAGGGCTTGGCCGGGGAGCACGATGTAGCGGTCGACCTCGACGACGATGTCCTCGATCGGGCTGGCCGAGGCGGCCCGGAAGAAGTCGATGGCCTGCTTCCTGCTCCAGCCGAGGGCGTGGATGCCGGTGTCGACGACGAGGCGCACGGCCCGCATCATCTCGTTGTCGAGGGCGCCGTAGCGCTGGTACGGGTCGTCGTACATCCCGAGCTCGGGGCCGAGGCTCTCGCAGTACAGGCCCCACCCCTCGAGGTAGGCGGTGACGAAGACGTGCTTGCGGAAGGTCGGGACCCCATCGAGCTCCTGGGCGAGGGTCAGCTGGAAGTGGTGGCCGGGGACCGCCTCGTGGAGGCAGGTCGACTCCATGTTCCACGACGGGCGGCTGGCCAGGTCGTGGGTGTTGGCGAAGAACTGCCCGGGCCGGCCGTCGTCGAGCGAGCCGGGGAGGTAGAAGGCCATCGGTGCCGACGGAGCCTGCTCGGCCGGGACCGGCACCACGGCGAAGGGCAGTCGGGGGATGGTGCGGAACAGCCGGAGCACGGTCGCGTCGACGCGCTTGGCGATGTCGCGGTACGACGCCAGCAGCGCCTGGCCGTCGGGGAAGGTGAAGCGGGGGTCCTCGGCCAGGGTGGTGGCGAAGTCCTCGGCGGTGCCCTCGAAGCCCAGCTCGTCGCGCACCGCCTTCATCTCGGCGGCGATCCGGTCGACCTCGCTGCGCCCGACGTCGTGGATCTCCTGGGGGGTGGCGTCGGTCGTGGTGTAGTGGCGGACCCTGGCGGCGTACCACTCGGGTCCGCCCGGGAGGTCGCTGAGGGCGATCGTCTGGCGGGCGGCCGGCAGGTAGCGGTCGACCAGGTGCTCACGCAGGCGGCGCATGGCCGGTCCCACCTGCTCGGCCATGATCGCGGCGGCGTCGTTGGTGAGCTCGTCCTTCTCGGACATGAGGGAGTCGGGCAGGAGGCGGAAGGCGGCCAGCAGCGGGCTGTCGAGCGGGTCGGCGCCGAGGTTGGCGTCGACCTGGGCCGGGACGTCGCGGAGGGCGACCTGGGGGGCGGTGATGCCCTGGTGGACCCCATGCTCGAGGAGGGCGATGGTCTGGTCCACCACGTCGGGGATGCCGCGCAGGCGGGCCAGCACGTCGTCGAGGTGCGAGCGGGTGGCCGTGGGCATGGCGCTCAGGACGAAGGCCAGGTCGACCTGGGGGCCGTCGAGCTGGTTCATGGCCAGGAGGTGTTCGGGGTGCTCGGCGGCGGCCACGGAATCGGTGGCCTGGTGGGTGAACACGTCGAGGCTCAGGGCATCCTCGGCGCTGAGCTCGTCGCGGTCGAACGTGACGATGGCGTCGAGGTCGAGGCGGGCCTCCGCTCGGCGCCGCTCGACGGCCTCCATCGACCAGTCGGTCCAGCGGTGGTTGTGCCCCGGCTGGCCGAGCATCGTGGCCGACTCGGGGCGCTCCGCCATGGCGTGGGCGAAGGAGAGGTCGAACAGCCGCTGCAGGCGCTCGGGTTCGGGCCCTTCGCCCTTGTTGCGGATCAGCTCCTCGACGTCCTCCCGGTGGCCCATCGGGCGACGGTACCCGTCCCGGGGTGACGCGGGGTGGCGTGAGGCGATGGACTCGGTCGGCGTGGGGCGAAGAGCGCCAACCCGACTTCCGCTACGGCTGAGGTCGGCGGGGGGCTGTCTGCGGTGCCGCCGCCAGCACGATCGCGCCTCGGCGAGCGCGCTTGGCGCTGAGCAAGGCGGCATCGGCGGTGGCGATGGCGGCTGGTGCGTCGCTGGGGTCGTCGGGGCCAATCCAGGCGAGGCCGACGCTGACCGACACGGCGTCGGCTCCAGCGATCGTGCTGTTGGCGACTGCCGCCACGATTCGCTTGCCGAGATGCATGGCCGCTGCTCGGTCGGTGGCCTCGCCGGCGATGACGAACTCGTCGCCGCCGAGTCGGGCGACGACGTCGCCGGCGCGTCTGGTGGTCTGCAGGTTTCGGCTGATCTCGACGAGCAGCGCGTCGCCTGTCGCGTGACCGAGCGTGTCGTTCACCACCTTGAAGGCGTCGAGGTCCAAGAACGCGACCACGATGCCAGTACGGTGCCGTTGGTTGAGCATCATCTGGAGCCGGTCGAACAGCAGCGATCGGTTTGCGAGTCCGGTCAGCGGGTCGTGCAGCGCCTTGACCTCCAGCTCGGCCTGCTGCTCCCGGTCGCTGGTGACGTCGCGCAGGATCAGCGTCGCCCGTCCGTCCTCTCCTGGCGACGCTGTCGCCTCCGCACAGCGCGCGGCTCCGGTCGCATCGGTCCAATGCAGATCACTTCGGTCTGACAAGTCGACGTCGGAGCCGATCACCTGGTTCACCGGGACGCCGACTGCCTCCGAGCTCGGGATTCCGAACATCTCCTCGGCCCCCCGGTTGAACACCGCGATGCTCCCGTCCGCGGAGGTGACGATCACCGCGTCGGCGCTCACGTCGAGTAGCCCGAGATAGCGTTCTTCCACCGCTCGTTGCTCGGCGCGCCGCAGCTCCACCTCTCGCAGCTGCAACGCAACTGCCATGGTGTCGAACTCCTCGGCCAGCTCACCGAGCTCCCCGCCTGTCCGGTCCAAGGAGGCTCGTGCGGTCAGATCTCCGGCCGAGAGGCGTTTCACGGTCTCCTGGAGGTGTCGGACCGGTCGTACCACCAGTGCATGGCCAGCACCGATCGCCGCGAGCGCTCCGGCCAGGACGATCACCGCCAGCCATCTCCACGTCGACCGCAGCCGCTCCGTTGCTGCGGAGAAGACCGCAGCCGAGGGCACGCCCACGGTCAGGGTCAGGTCCCCTCCGCTTGCAATCTCGGCCACGCCGTAGAACCGCTCCACGCCGTCAAGACCCGCCAGCCGGACCGTGTTGCCGCTCTGGTGCGACCGGAGCTGGAAGGGCGTCTGTTGGCCGACGAAGCCGTTCGGATCGGGCCAGCGCATCAGCACCGTCCCCACATCGTCATAGACCGTCACGGTCGAGCCTTCTGGTAGCTCGAATCGCTCCGCCAACATCGCCGGGCGCGACAGATCGATCGACGCGATGACGGCGCCGGCGAAGTCGCCGTTGCTGTCGATCAGGGGATGGGCCAAGGCGACCGTTGGCTTTCCCGACACTCGGCCGATCTGGTAGCGGCCGAATGACGGTGCTGATGTAGCACGGACCGCTGCGAAGTAGTCGCGGTCGGCCACCGAGACCGCCCCGTCGGTCTGTCGCGAGCTGCACCAGAGGGCGCCAGTGGCATCGGCGACGCCAAGCACACCGAACTGCGGCAGCTCGTCGTGGATGCGTGCCAGCTCTACCGCGCAGCGCGACCGATCAGCCACTTGGGTTGTAGAAGACAGGGCTTGCAGGAGCAGCGTCGTCGACGCCACCAAGTGCTCCTGCTGCAACGCCGCCGACTCTGCCAGCCGCGCGACCTCGGCGGCGGCGTCTCGTTCAGCTGCCGCTCTCCACGCTGCGGCCTGCTGGCCGACCAGCACGCCAGCTGGAAGCACCGCTGCGATGACCAGCATTGCCAGCCGCACGCGCAACGACAGTCCACGTCGTCCACGGCCCCAGGGGTCTCGTCCCGTCGTGGCGCGACGCTGGTCTGGATCTGACGCCGGACGCACCGAGCCTGGCCCCGCCGGCACGTCCACGCTCCGATCAGCGGTGACCTCCCCTCCGCCGATTCCCCCCACAGTCGAAGACCCCAAGACCCCAGTCTTCCCACCGTCGGCGTCGTTTCACAAACACGCAAAGGAGATGGGCAAATGGCTAGCCCGGCGGGGGGTCGCCGCCCGGCTCGTGCGCCTCGCCCCGATCGAGGGCCTCTTCCCGCTCGCGGGCCTCCTCCCGCTCGAGAGCCTCGGTCCGAGCCTTGATGTCGACACCGGGGGCGTCGCCCGGGAGGGCGTCGCCCTCGACCTCCAGGTTGCTCAGCTGGCCGAGGGCGCCGAGCTCGTCGGTGCCCTTGCGGCGCTCGTGGAGGGTCTGACCCACGACCAGAGCGATGGCGGCGAGGGTGAGTGGGATCTGGTAGCGGCCGATGAAGCCGAGGAGCCCCTCGCGTGGGCCGTCGAAGATGTCGCCCACGTAGCGGATCATCGCCAGGCGGGCCACGGTGCCGGTGACGTTGAGGACGAGGAACGCCGCCGGGTGCATGCGCGCCGCGCCGGCGAAGAGGCAGATGTAGTTGTTCGGAGCCAGGAAGACGAGGGGGTACGCGGCCTTGCCGAAGAACCCCTCGGCCGATCGGAGGAACCGGCCGACGCCGCCCGAGCGCTGCTCCACCCACTGGAGCGCGGCCTCGCCGTACCAGAAGCCGAGAAGGTAGAAGAGCGGGTCCGACAGCAGCAGGCGGAGGGTGCCCACCACGTAGTACGAGAACGGGTCGAGGACGCCCGAGACGAGCACGACGTGGCGGATGCGGGCGTCGAGCGCCAGCAGCAGCAGCGGTCGGTCGTTGACGAGGCTCGGGGCCAGCGCCGAGCCGACGTTGGACGCCACCACGAGGATCCCGATGGGGACCAGCAACATGGTGAGGCGTCGTCGGCGGCCGGCCTCGTCCACGGGGGCAGAGCGTAGGGCACGGCGGCGGGTGCCCCGCCCCGCCCCTATCGTGGCGGTCGGTCGGCCCGTCCGGGGCCGCTGGAAAGGGACGCCATGCAGGGGCTCATGCAGGAGACGCCGCTCACGCTCGATCACTTCTTCCGGCGGGCCGAGCGCCTCTTCGCCGCCAAGGAGATCGTCACCGCCACTCCTGGCGGCATCGAGCGCACCACGTACGGCGCGTGGGCCGAGCGCACCCGGCGCCTCGGTGGCGTGCTCGACGACCTCGGGATCTCCGACGACGGGCGGGTGGCCACCTTCGCCTGGAACACCGCCCGCCACCTCGAGCTCTGGTACGGCGCGCCGTGTGCCGGACGGGTGCTGCACACCCTCAACATCCGGCTGTTCCCCGAGCAGCTGAGCTACATCGTCAACCACGCCGAGGACGAGGTCATCTTCGTCGACCGCTCGCTGGCGGGCCTGCTGTGGCCGCTGATCGAGACGTTCACCAGCGTGCGCCACATCGTGGTGATGGACGACGGCGCCGGCGAGGTGCCGAGCAACGACGGTGGGGGCGGCGGGCCCCAGGTGCACGACTACGAGACCCTGCTGGCGGCCGCCGACCCCGTCGACCTCGGCGGCGTCACCGACGAGTCCCGCGCCGCCTCCATGTGCTACACGAGCGGCACCACGGGCAACCCCAAGGGCGTCGTGTACTCCCACCGCTCGCTCTACCTGCACACCATGGGAGTCATGCAGGCCGACGCCATCGGGATCCGCGAGTCCGACGTGGTGCTGCCGGTGGTGCCGATGTTCCACGCCAACGCGTGGGGCCTGGCCCACGCCGGCCCGGCCAGCGGCGCCACCCTGGTCATGCCCGGTCCCGACCTTTCGCCCAAGGCGCTGGCCACCCTGATCGAGGGCGAGCGGGTGACCGTGGCCGCCGGCGTCCCCACCATCTGGATGGGCGTGCTGCCCGAGCTGAAGGGCCGCGACACCTCGAGCCTGCGGGCCATCCCCTGCGGCGGCTCGGCGGTGCCCCGGGCGCTCTCCGAGGGCTACCGGGAGGCGACGGGCCTGCCCATCATGCAGGCGTGGGGCATGACCGAGACCAGCCCCATCTGCACCGTCGGGAACATCAAGTCGACCCTGGCCCACCTGTCGGACGACGCCAAGGCCGACCTGCGCACCAGCGTGGGCTACGTGGTCGCCGGCGTGGAGTTCCGAGTCATGAGCGCCGAGACCGGCGAAGCGGTTCCCTGGGACGCCGAGCAGACCGGTGAGCTGCAGGTGTCCGGCCCCTGGATCGCCCGTGAGTACTACGACGACCCCCGCTCGTCGGAGTCGTTCACCTCTGACGGCTGGCTGCGCACCGGTGACGTCGCCAAGGTCGACGCCGAGGGCTACATCTTCCTCGTCGACCGCACCAAGGACCTGGTGAAGTCGGGCGGTGAGTGGATCTCCTCGGTCGAGCTCGAGAACGAGATCATGGCGCACCCCAAGGTCGCCGAGGCCGCGGTCATCGGTGTTCCCCACCCCAAGTGGTCGGAGCGGCCCCTCGCCTGCGTGGTCCCCAAGGAGGGCGAGACGATCTCCCGCGAGGAGCTGCTCGAGTTCCTCGACAGCCGGGTGGCCAAGTGGTGGCTCCCCGACGACGTCGTGATGATCGACGAGGTGCCGAAGACGTCGGTCGGCAAGTTCTCGAAGAAGGACCTGCGCGACCGCTTCGCCGACCACGTGCTCCCGACCGCCAAGTGACCCGCGCGCCCGCCGTCGCCACGTGACCGAGGACGACCCCCGCCACCGGGTCCTCGAGGCCACCTACGCCTGCGTGGCGCGACGCGGGCTGGCCAAGACGACGGTCGAGGATGCCGCCCGCGAGGCAGGGGTCTCGCGCGCCACGGTCTACCGGCTCTTCCCGGGCGGGCGCGACGAGGTGGTGCGGGAGATGATCGGCCACGAGACGGCCAAGTTCTTCCTCGGCCTGGCCGACGCCGTGGCCGACGCCGTCGACTTCACCGAGGTCGTCGAAGTCGCCCTGTTCCACGCCCACCGCGCCGTGGGGGAGCACCACGTGCTGCAGATGCTGCTGGCGGCCGAGCCCGAGCGGCTGCTCCCGGCGCTGATCGACGAGACGAACCGGCTGTTGCCCCAGATCGCCGCCTTCGTCGAGCCCTACCTCGCCCTCGAGGAGCTGCGGCCGGGCGTCGGGGTGGGAGAGGCCGCCGACTACGTGGCCCGGATGGTGGTGTCCCACATCAACGCCCAGGGGCGGTGGGACCTGACCGACCGCGAGCAGGTGGCGGAGCTGGTGCGCACCGAGGTCCTCGCCGGTGTCCTCGTGAGGTCCGGTACCGCCTGACCGAGACGGGTTGTCCGGAGGACGTGGTCGCGGCCCCCCTTGACGATGAGACGGATGCGTACGTATTGTCTCAGGCAATGTCTCTCACCGCTCCCGCAGATGGCACCGTCGCCCACCCTGTGGCTGCGATCGCCTCGGCGCCGGCGCTGACACCCCCCGAGGCTCGGGTCATCGAGGCGGCCCTCGCCTGTGTGGCCCGCTGGGGGGTCACCAAGACCTCCCTCGACGACATCGCGCGGCAGGCCGGTGTGAGCCGGGCCACGGTCTACCGGCTCTCCCCGGGCGGCAAGGCATCGCTCTTGCGGGCGGTCGTCGCCCACGAGCTGGGCGTGCTCACCCGCGAGGTGACCGAGGCGCTGGCTGCCGCCGACACCCTCGAGGACCGCCTCGTCGCCGGGATCCACGTGGCCAGCCGCGCCATCGCCGGCCACGCCGCCCTGCAGCTCGTCCTCGCTCACGAGCCCGAGCTGGTGCTGCCCCACGTCGCCTTCGACCGCTTCGACGACGTGCTGGCCGCGGCGGCCGCCCTCGTCGGACCGCACCTGGTGCCCTTCGTCGGCACCGAGACCGCACTCCGGACCGGGGAGTGGGTCGCCCGCCTCGTGCTGTCCTACAGCCTCGCTCCCAGTCCCGCCTACGACCTGACGGTCGAAGACGACGCCCGCCGGTTCACCCGAACGTTCCTGCTCCCCGGCCTCACCCGCCCCTGAGCCCTCCGCCCACCTGTTCCGCACCATCCCGCCCGCACACCCCCGCAAGGAGACATCCATGGCCACCAACGAAGAGATCATCGGTCGAGCAGAGGTCAACGACCTCGAGGCGATCCTCGCCATCTCGAACACCGACGTCGACGCCACCGTCGCCCACGTCAAGAGCGAGTTCGACACCATCTTCACCTGGGACTACGAGAAGGGCGCCCGCCCCAAGCTGAACCGGCTGTACGAGAAGGCCAAGGACAGCATGTGGAACGCCGAGACCGACCTCGACTGGTCGATCGAGGTCGACCAGGAGGCCGTGGTCATCGCCAACCAGGGCGGCACGACCGGCCTCGGCGCCGGCATGGACCTCAGCGGCACCCCCTTCGCCAAGTGGGGCGACAAAGAGTGGATCGAGCTCGGCATCGAGAGCCAGAACTGGACCCTCAGCCAGTTCATGCACGGTGAGCAGGGCGCCATGATCTGCACCGCCCGCATCGTCGAGAACGTGCCGTGGATCGACGCCAAGTACTACGCCTCCACCCAGGTGATGGACGAGGCCCGCCACGTGGAGGTCTTCGCCAAGTACCTCGACACCAAGCTGTCGGGGCACTACCCGGTCAACGCCCACCTCAAGATGCTCCTGGACGACATCATCCAGGACAACCGCTGGGACATGACCTACCTGGGCATGCAGATCATGGTCGAGGGCCTTGCCCTGGCCGCCTTCGGCTTCATGCACCAGCTGACCACCGAGCCGCTGCTCAAGAAGCTCCTCCGCTACGTCATGAGCGACGAGGCCCGCCACGTCGCCTTCGGCGTGCTCAGCCTGCAGGACTACTACACCGAGCTCGGCCACGCCGAGATCCGCGAGCGCCAGGAGTTCGCCTTCGAGGCCGCCGTCCGGATGCGCGACCGCTTCCTGCAGCAGGAGGTCTGGGACCGCATGGGCGTCAACGTCAAGGAGGCCGTGGCCCTCACCCAGCAGGCCCCAGAGCGCGAGATGTTCCAGCAGATGCTGTTCTCGAAGATCGTGCCCAACTGCAAGAAGCTCGGCCTGCTCGACGCCGGCGACGCCTGGCTGCGCCGCCGCTTCGAGGAGCTCGGCGTCATCCAGTTCGAGGACTGGGCCGACACCGGCGAGGAGTACGAGATGTTCGCCCTCGCCGAGGGCGAGGTTGGGGACTCGGCCACCGCCGGCTGAGAACCCTCCACGTGGCTCGCGCCGCGTGCCGACGAGTCGCCAGGGGCCGCCCGCGAGGGCGGCCCCTGGCGCGCCCCGGGCCTGTGAGGGCGCTCACGAGCGCTTGGTAGCCTGCGGCGATGCCCTACGAGTCCGATGGTCGCTTCCTCGCGCTGCATGTCCTGCGCCTCAAGGGCTTCGCCGAGGCGGCGGCGGTCACCACCATCGCCGGCGTCGACGAGGCCGAGGTCGAGCGCCACCTCCGGTCGCTGGCCGGCGAGGGCCTGGTGCTGCGCCGAGAGGGGCGCATCTCTGGGTGGTCCCTCACCCCCGACGGCCGGGCTGCCCACGCCGCGGCGGTGGCTGCCGAGCTCGACACCTGCGGCGGTCGCGAGGCCGTCGAGTCCGCCTACCGGCGCTTCCTCGACATCAACCAGGACATGCTCGCCACCTGCACCCACTGGCAGCTCCGCGACGTCGACGGCACCCAGGTCCCGAACGACCACACCGACCCCGTCTACGACAAGGAGGTCATCGACCGGCTGGTGGGCATCCACGATCGGGTCCGCCCCGTCACCGCCGACCTCCGGTCGTGCATGGTCCGCTTCGAGGCCTACGGCCGCCGCCTCCGGGAGGCGCTCGAGAGGGTCGTCGCCGGTGAGCACGAGTGGTTCACCAAGCCGGTCATCGACAGCTACCACACCGTCTGGTTCGAGATGCACGAGGACCTGCTGGCAACGCTCGGGTTCGAGCGGACGAGCGAGGGGTCGCACTGATGGCCCGGTTCGGGTCGGTCCTGACCGCCATGGCGACGCCGTTCGCCGACGACCTCTCCCTCGACGTCGACGGCGCCGTCACCCTGGCGCGGTGGCTCGCCGACAACGGGAGCGACGGCCTCGTCATCGCCGGCACCACCGGGGAGAGCCCCACGCTCACCGTCCCGGAGCACCTCGAGCTGGCCCGGGCCGTGTGCGAGGCGGTGACCGTGCCGGTCCTGGTCGGCACCGGCTCGAACGACACCGCCCACGCCGCGGAGATGACGGCCACGGTCACCGGCTTCGGCGCCGCGGGCATCCTGCTCGTCGCGCCCTACTACAACCGCCCGTCCCAGGCCGGCCTCGAGGCCCACTTCACCGCCCTTGCGGCGGCCACCGAGCTGCCGGTGATGCTCTACGACATCCCCGTCCGCACCGGTCGCAAGGTGGCCACCGAGACGCTGGTCCGCCTGGCGCGCGACGTCCCCAACATCGTTGCCGTCAAGGACGCCGCCGGCAGCCCGGCTGAGTCGGCCCGGCTGGTGGCCGCGGCCGGCGACGGCTTCGAGCTCTACAGCGGCGACGACAACCAGACCCTGCCGCTCCTGGCGGTGGGGGCGGTCGGTGTCGTCAGCGTCGCCGCCCACTGGGCCGGCCCGGTGTTCGCCGACATGGTCAGCGCCTTCGAGTGCGGCGACCACGCCGCCGCCCGCGCCGCCAACGCGGCCCTGTTCGACAGCTGCGCCTTCGAGTCCTCCGACGACGCTCCCAACCCGGTGCCCACGAAGTGCATGCTTCGGGTCCTCGGCCTTCCCGGCGGCCCCCCCCGCCCGCCCATGGGTCCCGAGCCTGACGGACTCGAGGACCGTGCCCGCCGGGTCCTCGCCGGGCTCCGGGAGTCGGGTGCATTGCCCGCCGGCGCCCCGGAGGTGGCAACCTGAGGGCATGACGAAGCCCTCCTCGGTCAAGATCACGTTCCTCGGTGGCCTGGGGGAGATCGGCCGCAACTGCGCCTGCTTCGAGATGGACGGCCGCATCGTGCTGCTGGACTGTGGCCTGATGTTCCCCGAGGCCGACATGCCCGGCATCGACCTGGTGCTGCCCGACTTCACGTGGCTGCGGGAGAACGCCGACCGCATCGACGGCTGCATCCTCACCCACGGCCACGAAGACCACGCCGGGGCGCTGTCGTTCCTGCTGCGCGACCTCTCGTTCCCGATCTACGGCTCGGCCCTCACCCTGGGCATGGCGCGCAACCGCATCGACGAGGCGGGCCTCCTCAACCGCACCGAGCTCATCACCGTCGAGGACGGCGAGCGTCGCCAGATCGGTCCCTTCGACGTGGAGTTCATCCCCGTCACCCACTCCATCCCCGACGGCTTCGCCACCGCCTGGCACACCCCCCAGGGCGTGATCCTGCACTCGGGCGACTGGAAGCTCGACCTCCAGCCGCTCGACGGCCGCTTCACCGACCTGGGCCGCATCGGCGCCATCGAGGTCGAGTCGGGCATCCGTCTGCTCCTCGGCGACTCCACCAACGCCGAGGAGCCCGGCCACACCGCCTCCGAGAGCTCCATCGGGCCGTCGCTCGACCGGCTCTTCGACGCCAACAAGGGCCGGCGCATCATCACCGCCTGCTTCGCCAGCCACATCCATCGGGTCCAGCAGATCGCCGACGTGGCCATCGCTCACGGCCGCAAGGTCGCCACCCTCGGCCTGTCGATGAAGAAGAACGTGAAGCTGGCCCGCGACATGGGGGCGCTGCGCATCCCCGAGGCCTCGCTGTTCGACATCGCCGACGTGGGCGACGTCGACCCCGGCGAGGTGTGCGTGATCTCCACCGGCTCCCAGGGCGAGCCCATGTCGGCGCTGTCGCGCATGGCGGCCAACGAGAACAAGTGGCTCACCCTCACCGACCAGGACACCATCATCCTGAGCTCGCACCCCATCCCTGGCAACGAGACCAGCGTCGGCAAGGTGATCGACGGCCTCTACCGCCTCGGCGCCGAGGTCATCCACTCGGGCCTGGCCACCGTGCACGTCACCGGCCACGCCAAGCAGGGCGAGCTGCGCACGCTGTTGTCGATCGCCCGGCCCGAGCACTTCATCCCGGTCCACGGCGAGTACCGGCACATGTACCACCACGCCCGCCTCGGCATCGAGTCGGGTGTGCCGGCCGAGAACGTGGTGCTCTGCCAGGACGGCGACGTGGTCGAGCTCACCGACGGCGGCCTGGCCAAGGTGGGCGAGGTGCCGGCCGGCTACCTCTACGTCGACGGCGTGGTGGGTGACATCACCCACGGCGTGCTCCGCGACCGGCAGGTGCTGGCTGAGGAGGGCGTGGTGGTCGTCATCGTGACCGTCGACATCAAGACCGGCGACGTCATCGCCGGACCCGAGATCGTGACCAGGGGCTGGGTCCACGCCCCCGAGGCCGAGGACATCCTCGAGGAGGCCCGCCGCCGGGTCACCACTGCCATCGAGCAGTCCGACGACACCGAGGTCGAGACCCTCAAGCGCCACGCCCGCCGCGCCCTCGGCCAGTTCGTCAACGAGCGCACCAAGCGCAAGCCCATGATCGTCCCGGTGATCATGGAGGCGTAGCGGGGCCCGTCACCGAGCGGGACCCCTCCCACCCCCTCCGCAGGCTCCGGGGGCGGGTCCCTCCCCTCGGTGCCACCCGCTCTGCGGCGGTTCTGTGGTCTCGGCCTTCGGCCGAGGCCTCCTTTGCGGGGCCCGTCCGCCCCATGACGGTGGGGGACGTGTTGCTGGTGTTAGCGTTGTTGCCACTGTGGCAACGACGACACGGCGACGTCCCTCGGCGCCCAAGAAGGGTGGCCGCGCCAGGAAGGGCGCTCCCTCGGCCTGGGCCCGGGCCTCGGCGGCACTGGCGCGCCGCGATGTGTGGGGCGGCGTCCTCGTGGTCGCCGGCCTCCTGGCGGCCCTCGGCGTCTATGCCGACCTGACCGGCCCGTTCGGCCGCGGCGTGGGCGACCTTGCCGGCTCTCTCGTCGGGCTTGCCCGGGTGGCGGTGCCCCCTGCCCTGCTCTGGGTGGGTGTGCTGCTCGTCCGGGGCCGCCCCGGCGAGGGCACCGGCCGCATCGCCGCCGGCCTCGGCCTGGTGCTCGTGGCGGCGGTGGGTCTGGCCCACCTCACCGTCGGCCCCACCGCCGGCGCGGCGGTGGTCGAGCTGCGCGGCGCCGGCGGCCTCCTCGGCCGGCTGGTCGTCGGACCCCTGCGGGCGGTGGCGGCCACGCCCGGGGCCGCTGTCGTGCTCGTCGCCCTCCTCCTCGCCGGCGTGCTCGTCCTCACCCGCACACCGCTCCAGGCCGCCGCCTCCCATGCCGCGGGCGTGGCTCGGCCGGTGGCTGGTGGGGTGGGCCGTGGCGTCCGCTGGCTCTCCACCGTCGGCGAGGGCCGCCAGGAGACCGGTGACGACGACGCCACGACGGTCCCTTCCTCGGCTGCCGACGAGCCCGAGGACCACGCCGGGGCCGAGGACGACACCGCCGCCTCCGGTCTCGCCGTCCAGCTGCCGCCCCCGCCCGTCGGCGACGTCGACCCCGAGCAGCTCGCCATCGACCTCGGCCCCGGCGCGGTCCCCGGCAGCTGGAAGCTGCCGCCCCTGTCGCTCCTGGTGCGGAGCGAGGCCCACGAGGTCGACCAGAAGCTCGTCGAGGCCGAGGGTCGCATCCTCGAGCAGGCGCTCGCTGCCCATGGCGTCGAGACCCGCCTTGCCGGCTTCGCCGTGGGGCCCACGGTGACGCGCTACGAGCTCGAGCTCGGGTCGGGCGTCAAGGTCAACCGGGTCACGAGCCTGCACAAGGACATCGCCTACGCCATGGCGTCGCCCGACGTGCGCATCCTGGCCCCCATCCCGGGCCGGTCGGCCATCGGCGTCGAGGTGCCCAACAAGCAGCGCCAGCTCGTCGCCCTCGGCGACATCCTCGCCAGCCCGGAGGCCCGCCGGGCCACTCACCCCTGCGAGGTCGGCGTCGGTCGCGACATCAGCGGCCGGGCCTCTCTCGCCAACCTGGCCGAGATGCCGCACATCCTCATCGCTGGCGCCACCGGGGCCGGCAAGTCCAGCTGCATCAACAGCTTCATCACCTCCCTGCTGGTGCGCACCACGCCCGACCAGGTCCGCCTCATCCTCGTCGACCCCAAGCGGGTCGAGCTCGGGCAGTACAACGGCCTGCCGCACCTGCTGACCCCCGTGGTGGTCAACCCCAAGAAGGCGGCCAACGCCCTGGCGTGGGCGGTCAAGGAGATGGAGCGCCGCTACGACCTCCTGTCCGAGGTCGGCGTCCGCGACATCACCGGCTACAACGCCGCCTACGACCGGGGCGACCTGCGCACCGAGCCGCGTGCCGAGGGCGTCGACGACCCTGGGGAGACGATCTACGACCGGCTTCCCTTCATCGTCATCGTCGTCGACGAGCTCAACGACCTGATGATGGTGGCGGCCCGCGACGTCGAGGAGTCGATCTGCCGGATCGCCCAGATGGCCCGCGCCGTCGGCATCCACCTGGTGATCGCTACCCAGCGCCCGTCGGTCAACGTCATCACTGGGGTCATCAAGGCCAACGTCCCGGCGCGCCTCGCATTCGCCGTGTCGAGCCTCGCCGACAGTCGGGTGATCCTCGATCAGGGAGGCGCCGAGCGCCTCGTCGGGCGGGGCGACATGCTCCTCCTCGGGCCGGCGTCGTCGAACCCCCGGCGCATCCAGGGCGCCTGGGTCGGCGAGGACGAGGTGCGCGCGGTCGTGGCGCACTGGAAGCGCCAGTCGCCCGACGTCGTCTACGCCGAGGGCGTCGCCGGGGTGAGCGACGACGTCGACATCACCGACACCCCGAGGGGGGGAGGAGGCGGCGTCGAGGGCGACGACGACGACCTGCTGTGGCAGGCCATGGACCTCATCGTGCGTTCGCAGCTGGGCTCCACCTCGATGCTCCAGCGCAAGCTCCGGGTGGGCTTCGCCCGGGCCGGGCGCCTCATGGACCTGCTCGAGCAGAAGGGCGTCGTGGGCCCCTCCACCGGCTCGAAGGCCCGCGACGTCCTGATGACGGTCGAGGAGCTCGAGTCGCTCCAGGGCGGCGGCACGCCCGACTAGCCGCGACGTCGTCGGCCCCGGGGCGACGGTGGCATGCTGCCCGCCGTGGCACTGCTGATCATCGCCGCCGTCGTCGGCCTCGTCCTGCTCACCCTCGCCGCCGACCAGTTCGTGATCGGTGCGGCCCGCCTGTCGGTCGCCCTGCGGGTCTCGCCCGTGGTGATCGGGGCGGTGGTCATCGGCTTCGGCACCAGCGCCCCCGAGATGCTGGTGTCGGGCATCGCCGCCGGCAGCGGCAGCCTCGACATCGCGATCGGCAACATCATCGGCTCCAACGTGGCCAACCTCTCGCTCGTGCTGGGGGTGGCCGCCCTCGTCGCCCCCCTGGCCGTGCGGTCCGGCACCCTCAAGCGCGAGGCGCCGATCAGCGTGGCCAGCGTCGTTCTCATCGCCCTCATCGTGCAGGGCGGCATCGGTCGGACCCAGGGGGTGATCCTCCTCGGGGCGATGGTCGTGGCCCTGACGGCGATCATCGTCGCCGCCCGCATGTCGGGCGAGACCGACGATCTCGCCGACGAGGTCGAGGAGATGATGGGGGAGGAGCCCCCCGGCGCCCGTCTCGGCGGCGAGGCGGTCCGCACCCTGCTGGGGCTGATCGGGACGATCGGTGGGGCGCAGCTGCTGGTGTGGAGCGCCCGCGGGCTGGCCGCGGAGATCGGGCTCTCGGAGGCGTTCATCGGCCTGACGGTCGTGGCCATCGGCACCTCGCTTCCGGAGCTCGTCACGTCGATCCAGGCGGCCCGCAAGGGCGAGCACGACCTGATCGCCGGCAACCTGCTCGGCTCCAACCTGTTCAACAGCCTGGCCGTCGGCGGCATCGCGGGGGTGGTCGGACCCGGGCCGATCGACGCCGAGATCGCCGGGACCGGCTCGGTCCTCATGGTTGGTCTGGCCCTCGTGGCCTGGCTGTTCATGGGCACCGGCCGCACGGTGGAGCGGTGGGAGGGCGGCCTCCTGCTCGTGGTGTACGTGGTGGCGCTGCCCTTCCTGGCGTAAGCGAGATCCCGCCAGCCCACCAGGCGCTAGACAGGTCGAGCCACGAGCGCCTGGGAGGCAGCGATGGACGACGTGATGGCCCGCAAGATGTGGCGGACCCTCGAGCCCTACCACGGGATGATCTACTTCGCGCCCGAGGCGACCGAGGCGTACGCCTCGGTCGGCCTGGCGGCAGACCGGATGGGGTACTTCGCCTCGCGCGCGGCCCCCATGGGCGCGGTCACCGGCGAGGTGGTGGTGGCCACCTTCTTCAACTTCAACCCCGACGTGGTCGCACGGGCGATCCCCGCCGCCTGGGAGCGAGCGTCGCCCGGCCAGATCCTCGGCGCCCGCATCGACGCCGCCGACCGAGCCCTGCGCCGGATGCTCGGTGACGACGTGGTCGAGGGCACCGAGGTGGCGGAGGCGGCCGAGCTGGCCCGAACCGCGGCGCTGGCGTGTCGGCCCGAGGGGCGCCCGCTCTTTGCCGGGCACTCGTCGCTGCCGTGGCCCTTGCCGCCGCACCTGGTGCTGTGGCACGCCATCTCCCTGCTGCGCGAGTTCCGCGGCGACGGCCACATCGCGGCCATGACCGTCGAGGGGGTCGGGGGCTGCGAGGCACTGGTGATCCACGGCGCCAGCGGCGACGTGCCCGCCGCCGTCCTCCAGGCCAGCCGGGCGTGGCCCGACGACGACTGGCAGGCTGCCACCGAACGCCTGCAGGCCAGAGGCTGGCTCGACGCCGACGGCGCACTGACCGAGGCCGGCCGGGCTCACCGCCAGTGGGTCGAGGACCGCACCGACGCCCTTGCCCTGGCGCCGTGGGAGGCGCTCGGCTCCGACGCCTGCGACCGGCTCCGGGACCTCGTCCGGCCGTGGAGCAAGGCGATCGTCGCCGCGGGGGCGTTCGGCGGCTGACCCCGCCGCGGGCCATCTGGTAAGAACGGCCGCAGGCCGCGAGCTCGCCGCGAGCTCGCGGCGAGATGACGTGAAGGGGACATCCCATGGCTGACGTGCGCGAGGTGGCGAGCGGGCTGCGCTTCCCGGAGGGGCCGGTGGCGATGCCCGACGGCAGCGTGTTGCTGGTGGAGATCGCCGGGGGGACCCTGAGCAGGGTCTCGCCCGACGGCACGGTGTCGGTGGTGGCCGAGCCCGGGGGTGGGCCCAACGGGACGGCAATCGGCCCCGACGGCGCCGCCTACCTGTGCAACAACGGCGGGTGCTTCACCTGGCACGACGTGATGGGCCTCACCGTCCCCGGTCCCTTCGACGCGTCGTCGTACTCCGGTGGGCGGATCGAGCGGGTCGACCTCGACAGCGGGAAGGTGGAGGTGCTCTACACCGAGTGCGCGGGGCGGCCCCTCCGGGCACCCAACGACCTCGTGTTCGACACCAGCGGCGGCTTCTGGTTCACCGACCACGGCATCCGCGACGAGCGGACCAGCGACCGCACCGGCATCTTCTACGCGGCGGCCGACGGCTCATCGATCCGCGAGGTGATCTTCCCCCTCGATGCGCCCAACGGCGTCGGGCTGTCCCCCGATGGCGACCGACTCTATGCCGCCGAGACCTACATGGGCCGGGTGTGGGCGTGGACCCTCGCCGGGCCCGGCGAGGTGGCCGAGGTCGACTCCATGCCCGGTTCGCCCCCGGGCGCCACCCTCCTCGCCGGCCTGCCCGGAATGCAGCTGCTCGACTCGCTCGGCGTCGACGCCGACGGCAACGTCTGCGTCGCCACCCTGGTCAACGGCGGCATCACCGTGATCTCGCCCGACGGGGCCTCGGTCGAGCACGTCGCCATGCCCGACCTGCTCGTCACCAACATCTGCTGGGGCGGCGACGGCGGCCGCACGGCGTTCATCACCGCCTCGGGCACCGGCAAGCTGCTCGCCACCGAGTGGCCCTGCGCCGGCGCGCCCCTCGCCCACGAGCAGACCTAGCCCGCGGAGCACCGACCCCCGCTTCGGCCGTGGCGGGAGGTGGCCGGTACCCTCGGGGGCGATGGTGCGCCGCTACTGGGTCGAGACGCTCGGCTGCCCGAAGAACCAGGTCGACTCCGACAAGCTCGTCGGCACGCTGACCGCCGACGGCCTCGTGGCGGCCGAGGGGCCGGCCGAGGCCGACCTGGTGGTCGTCAACACCTGCGCCTTCGTCGAGGAGGCCCGCCAGGAGTCCGTCGACGTCATCCTCGCCCTCACCAAGGGCCGCAAGGACGGCGCCGAGGTGGTGGTCACCGGGTGCATGGCCGAGCGCTACGGATCCGAGCTGGCCGAGGCCCTGCCCGAGGTCGACGCCGTGGTCGGCTTCGGCGTTCCCGTCACCCTCGGCCGGCGGCCCGGGGCGCCCTCCCTGCCTTCGTTCGACCTGCTCAACCTGCCCCGCCCCGCGTCCAGCGTGCCGTGGGCCTACGTCAAGGTTGCCGAGGGCTGCGACCGGGCGTGCGGCTTCTGCGCCATCCCCAGCTTCCGCGGCCCCCAGCGCAGCCGCAGCGTGGCGTCGATCCTCGACGAGGTGGAGGCGCTCGACGTCCGCGAGATCGTGCTGGTGGCCCAGGACCTGGCCGCCTTCGGCCGCGACCAGGGCCAGGGTCAGCGCTCGATCGTGCCTCTCGTGGGGGCGGTGGCCGAGCGGGTCGACCGCGTGCGGCTGCTGTACCTGTACCCGTCCGACCTCACCGACGGGCTCATCGACGCCATCTGCGCCACGGGCGTGGCCTACTTCGACCTCTCGCTCCAGCACGTCTCTCGGCCCCTGCTGCGCCGCATGCGCCGCTGGGGCGACGGCGGCCGCTTCCTGTCGGCCATCACCGAGATCCGCCGTCGCGAGCCCGAGGCCGCCTTCCGGTCGAACTTCATCGTCGGCTACCCCGGCGAGACCGAGGACGACCACGACGCCCTGCTCGCCTTCGTCGATGAGGCCCAGCTCGACTGGTGCGGGTTCTTCCCCTACTCGATGGAGGAGGGCACCTACGCCGCCGGCCTCGACGGCGTCGTCCCGCGGGCGCTGGTGGAGGAGCGCCTGGGCGAGCTCACCGAGCGCCAGGATGGCATCACCGCGGCCCGTCGGGACGCCCTCGTCGGCCGTCACCTCGAGGTGCTCGTCGACCGGACGGGCGAGGGCCGCACCCACCGTGAGGCCCCGGAGATCGACGGCGTCGTCCACGTGCCGGGCTCCCTCGAGCCCGGCACCATCACCACCGTGCGGGCCATCGGCGCGCTGGGACCCGACCTCGAGGCCGAGCTGCTCGTGCCGGCACCCACCCCGGCGTAGGGATGGCCACCTCGTTCGGGCCGTCGGCCATCATCACCCCGGCCAACGCCGTCACCATGGGACGGGTGCTGGTCACCCCGATCCTGCTGGTGTCGATCCTCGGCAACGGCGCGTCGTGGCCGGCGCTGGCCCTCTGGGTCATCCTCGCCTCCACGGACGGCGTCGACGGCTACGTCGCCCGCCGCCAGGGCACCACCCGCTCGGGCGCCTTCCTCGACCCGCTGGCCGACAAGTTCCTCGTGCTCGGCGCCATGGCGGCACTGGTGGTCAAGGGCAGCTTCTGGGTGGTCCCGGTGGCGATCATCGCCGTGCGCGAGGTGGCCATGAGCGCGTACCGCGGCTGGGTCAGCCGCCGGGGGGTCTCCCTGCCGGCCCGCCGGTCGGCCAAGGTCAAGAC